>JAAZOO010000453.1 GCA_012797715.1 Geobacteraceae bacterium
CGCATTCTCGGCATCAGCATCGAGCCGGACGGCGCCCGGGAGATGGCGCGCCGCAGCCGGGGCACGCCCCGGGTGGCGAACCGCCTGCTGCGCCGCGTCCGGGACTTCGCCCAGGTGCGTGCCGACGGCGTCATCACCCGCGGGGTGGCCCATGACGCCCTGATGCTGCTGGAGATCGACGAGAGGGGATTCGACCCCATGGACCGCCTCATCATGCCCACCATCATCGACAAGTTCTCCGGCGGCCCGGTGGGCCTGGACACCCTTGCCGCTGCCATCTGCGAGGAGAGCGACACCATCGAGGACGTGTACGAGCCGTACCTCATCCAGAATGGCTTCCTGAACCGGACGCCGCGGGGAAGGACCGCCACGCGCGCTGCGTACCACCATTTCGGCCGCGCCTGCCCCGAATCTCCCCAGGGGAACCTTTTCTAGCCATGCAGCTGGTCTTTGATTTCCCCCCCATGCCCCGCTACTCGTTGGACAATTTCGTGGTATGCGGCGGCAACCGGGCAGCCTGGCATTTCACCCGGCAGCTCGTTGCGGGCGACGGAACCGAGAACCTCCTCTACCTGTACGGTCCGCCCGGAAGCGGCAAGACCCATCTCCTCGCGGCGGCGGGAGAGATGCTGGCGGCAGGGGCCGGAAAACCCGCTCCCTGGATATCTTTCCGCACCATTGACGATATCTATCGGGGAGACTACGGAGCGGAGCGGGTGTCCCGCCTCGGGGAACACTTCCGGGAGGCGCCTGCACTGCTGATGGACGACATCCACCTGATCCCGGACAGCGAAAGCCTCCGCGTGGAGGTGTGGCAGATTTTCAACGACTTCTACAATTCGGGGAAAAAGGTCATGGTCACCGGACTCTTTCCGCCGAAAGAGCTGCCGAACCTGGACGGCCACCTCATCTCCCGTCTCCTGTGGGGGCTTGTGGCCCATGTTGACATCACCGACGACGGGTCCCGCCGCATGATCCTGTCCAAGCTTGCCGAGGACCGGCAGGTGCTCCTCCCCCATGACGTTGCGGACTACCTGCTCACCGTTGTCCGGCGGGACGTTCCCTCCCTCCGGGAGGCGCTGGAACGCATCAATCGCCAGGCCCTGGCCGAGGGGCGCAAGATTACCCTGCGCCTGGCCCGGGAGGTCCTGGGACGCCCGTGAGCATCCCGCCGCTGAAACGGCGGGCCGCGGCATCGAGGAAGAAGACCATGCCCGAACTCCATCGATTTTCCCGGACCGAGCTGCTGATAGGCCCGACCGGGCTGGAAAAGCTGCGAAACTCCTCCGTGGCCGTGTTCGGCCTGGGAGGGGTCGGCGGCCATGCAGCCGAGGCCCTGTGCCGGGCAGGCGTCGGCCGGCTTGTGCTCGTGGATTTCGATGACGTCTGCCCCACCAACATCAACCGCCAGATCCTGGCACTGGACGACACCGTGGGGAGGCCCAAGGCCCTGGTCATGGCCGAGAGGATGCGGCGCATCAATCCTGATGCCGACATCCTCCCCTGCAAGGATTTCTACGGTGCGGAGAGCAGCGGATTCCTTCTTTCGGAGAGATTCGACTATGTGCTGGACGCCATCGACCACATTACCAGCAAGCTGCACCTGATACGGGCGTGCCGGGAGAAGGGCCTTCCCATCGTTTCCAGCATGGGAGCAGCCAACAAGCTTGACCCGACCCGCATCCGGGTGGCGGACATCTCCGCCACCCACGCCTGCAGAATGGCCAGGATAGTGCGAAAGCTGCTGAAGCGGCAGGGGGTCGTAAACGGCGTGAAAGTGGTCTTTTCAACGGAGGAGCACCGGGATCCGGCCCTCGTGGACGCCCGTTGCGGGGACGGGTGCTCCTGCCCCCACAGGGATGTGCCCGAGGTGGCCTGCCGTCGCCGGAAGGTGACCCTGGGGAGCATCTCCTACATTCCCGCCATCTTCGGCCTGACCATGGCCGGGGTGGTGGTGAATGATATTCTTCGTCCACCGTCGAGCGTCGAAGGTGGAGCGCAGACGGGCGGTCCATCTTCGCACAATGGGAGCTAACTGACGGCAAAATAACGAAAATTTTAGTCTCATGAAATATTTTCTTGACATTTGATACCTGTTTCTCTATGGTATCGGGCAGCATAGGTAGCATTAACCCCTTTAAATACAAGGGGTTTTTTTTGGGGTCCGTGTGGTGTGGACCACGTAGCCCCCTAGATGGCGATACGATGTTTTACTGCCGAGAAACGAATATAATCCAGGTTTTTCGGGCCAACATCATGGTGAAAAGGAGGAGAACGTGAGCAAGAGATTTTTAGCAGTAGGAGCAATCCTGGCTGCCGCCGTTCTGGTGGCACAGGGTGCGCAGGCCAAGACCTTGGAGGACATCCTGAAGGAGAAGGGCGTCATCACCGAGGCGGACTACAAGGAAGTAACGAAGAGCAAGCCGCTTGACTACAAGATCGGCAAGGGTTTCACCGTTACTTCGGCCGACGAGAAGTTCCAGCTCAACATTGGCGGCAGACTGGTGTACCGCTATACGTTCCTGGACAAAGACGGCGGCCAGGACACCAGCAAATTCGATTTTGCGAAGGCAAGGCTGATTGCCCAGGGTTATGCGTTCACCAAGGATCTTTCCTATCGCTTGGAGATGGATGCGCGGCAGCTGGCACAATCGAAAGACGACTCCACGAGGGGCGGACTGGTTGATGCCTACATCAATTACAAAGTGATGGACGAACTGCAGTTCCTGTTCGGCCAGACCAAAGTCAAGTACGCCTACAGCATGATTCAGTCCGATGCAACCCTGATGTTCGTTGACCGGGTACCCTGGATCGGTCGTTACGCCCCCGGGTATGAACTCGGTGTTTTTGCCTATGGCAAGCTTTTCAACGGCATTATGGATTACGCCATATCCGGCACCAACGGCGACGGCCAGACCAATGCCGGCAGCACCAACCACAACGCATTCGCCGCACGGTTGGCATTCAGCCCCCTCGGCACCATGGCCAACGACGAACCCGACCTCGCCATCAGCAAAAAGCCGCTCTTCACGATCGGCGCCAATTACTTCTACAACAACCTGGCCACCGGCGAAAATTCGTCGGCTTACGGAACCGCCTGGAATGGCTACAAGGATCTCCAGAACTACGGTTTTGACGCCCACTTCAAATGGATGGGCATCGCGATTCAGGGTGAGGCCCTCTACGCCCAGGGCGACTCCTATGCGACAGACGCCGGCAAGCGCGCCATGGCCTGGTATGCACAGGCTGGTTACATGATTACCCCGAAAATCGGTCTGGCTGTTCGTTTTTCACAGCAGGATCCTGACAGGGCAGTATCCGGCGACATGCAGTCCGAGCAGATTGGCGCCATCTCCTACTACTTCTTCGGCCACAACCTGAAAGTGCAGGCTGACGTGGCAAATGTTCATCAGCAGAACGGCGCTTCCAAGGCGCCGACGGACGACATGCAGTACCGTCTCCAGGCACAGCTCATTTTCTAAAACACTTTCCGAAATGGCTCTCATGACTTGAGCCTTCTTCATGGATGGGGGGGGAAGTAATTTTCCCTCCCCCTTTTTTTTTCTCTCGAAATACTGTAAGGTATACAGCGCTCATTAGACTTCGTCGTATCGACAAAAAGGGAGGGAAAAATGAGAAAAAGAGTTTCATTGTGGCTGGTCTGCCTGCTGCTGTGTCTTCCGGTAACGGTTCAGGCACAGACGAAAGGATTCCTGCTGATGGCGAGCACCATCGGTCCCATTGACGCCGGTATCGTGTCGGTCCTCGAGGACCAGTTCGAGAAGGAGTCGGGAATCCGCGTGCGCCACGTGGGCGCGGGCACCGGTGAGGCCCTGAAGATCGCGGAAAAAGGGAATGTGGACCTGGTGATGGTCCATGCCAAGTCCCTGGAAGAGAAGTTCGTCAAGGACGGTTTCGGCACCGAGCGGATTCCGGTCATGTATAATGACTTCGTCATCGTCGGCCCGGCTGCCGACCCGGCCGGCATCAAGGGCATGATCAGCGCCGCCGATGCCTTGAAGAAGATTGCCGGCAAGGGTGCTCCGTTTATCAGCCGCGGCGACAAGTCCGGCACCCATGTGGCCGAGATGGAAATCTGGGCAAAGGCGGGCGTGAAACCGGCCGGCGCCTGGTACACGGTATACGAGAA
>JAAZOO010000454.1 GCA_012797715.1 Geobacteraceae bacterium
CCGCTCATTGCCCTTGCCATCAAGGCCACGTCTCCCGGTCCCGTGCTGTTCCGGCAGGTGCGCACCGGCATGCATGAAAAGGAATTCGTGCTCTACAAGTTCAGGACCATGCGCACGGACGCCGAGTCCGGTACGGGCGCCGTATGGGCGCAGAAAGACGACCCCAGGGTAACGCCGATCGGGAAATTTCTGCGAAAGTCGAGGCTCGATGAATTGCCCCAGCTCCTCAATGTCCTGAAAGGCGACATGAGTTTCATCGGTCCCCGGCCGGAGCGGCCCGAGTTTGTGGAGAAACTGAAAGAGCAGGTCCCCTACTATTCCCACAGGCACTTCGTCAAACCGGGAATCACCGGATGGGCGCAAATCAAGTATCCCTACGGAGCATCCGTGGAGGATGCCCTCGAAAAACTTCGCTATGATTTGTACTACATCAAAAACCTGTCGCTCACCCTTGATCTGCTCATATTTTTTGAGACTATTAAAGTGATTCTCTACAGCAGAGGGGGCAGGTAACAAGGCGGGGATACCAGGATTCACGGGAGCAAGGAGTCGATGATTTTCATTCGAACCCGTGATCCCTAGAACCCGAGACCCCCGAATCAAACGAGGAGAAAACCATGAAAAGATTGCTGGTTGCGGTACTTTTTGCTCTTGCGTTTCCCTGCGGGGCCGCGGTTGCGGCCGATGATGACTACGTCATCGGCGATGGCGACGGATTACAGATAAGTGTCTGGGGCGTCCCGGAAATGAGCGTGGCCGTCACGGTCAGACCCGACGGCAAGATCACCCTTCCCGCTGCGGGCGACGTGACCGCATCCGGCTTCACCCCCCCGCAACTGGCGACGAAGCTATCCGAGAGACTGAGCGAATACGTCAAAAAGCCGATAGTGACGGTAACGGTGACCGGCATTACCAACAGCAAGATTTACGTCATCGGCGGAGGGGTCGCTTCCGGGGTATACAGCCTCCCCGGCAGGACGACCCTGATGAAATTCCTCAGCAGATTCGGAAATTTCAACACTGCGGATCTGGATCGCGCCTACATCGTGCGGGACGGGAAGAAGCTGGATGTCAACTTCACGAAACTCCTGGTGAAGGGCGATTTCGCGACCGACATCCCCCTGATGTCGGAGGATATCATCTTCGTCCCCGACAACGAGCTGAAGAAGATATACGTCATGGGCGCCGTGGCTTCTCCCAAGTATGTCTTCTACCGTGAAAACATCAGGATCCTCGACGCCATTCTCGAAGCCGGCGGATTCACGAAATTCGCGAAGGAAAACAGCGTACTGGTCCAGCGAAAGACGCCGCAGGGGATGCAGGAGATTCCGGTGAAGGTCAAGGACCTGATGAAGGATGGGGACCTCAGCCAGAACATCCCTCTGCAACCCGGCGATTTCGTCATCGTCAAGGAAGGCATTTTCTAATACCAGATTCGGGAGAGAACCATGGAATCACCACGGAAGGAATTGGGGAAATACCTGGCGATGGTGGTCAAGCGCCGCTACCTGTTCGTGATACTGGCGCTTTCAATCATGTCGGTGTTCGCCTGGGGCGGGTACCTGCTTCCTACGAAATATGAGGCCAAGAGCACTATTTTCATCGAAAAGACGGTGATAGGAGAACTGGTGAAGGGGATTGCCGTCTCTCCTTCCATTGAAGACAAGGTGCGGGTTCTCCGGTACGCGTTGCTCAGCCGGGGGCTTATCCTCCGGGTGATGAAGGACATGGACCTGGACGTGAAGGCCAAGACCCCCAAACAACAGGAGCTGATGATTGAGGACTTTCAGCAGAGGACCCAGATCAGCATCAAGGGGAAC
>JAAZOO010000455.1 GCA_012797715.1 Geobacteraceae bacterium
CATCACTCTTCTTCCCCCCCATACCCACGCCTTTCGTCTTTCCCCAATACGTGCTCGGGATAACCGGTTCAACCCGGATTCGGCAGGCGGAGTCAGTGGAAGAGAACGCCCCCGACCGATCTTTTCAGAATGAAACATTTTGTAGCACTTCAAGGGTGATCTGACAACGGTTTTGTTCCTTCCGTTCTTCCGCTTCATATAGCTCTAGAATTAGAAACGGCTTTCTGATAGAAAGGAGGCGTTCCCATCTCTAGGCACGAGGAGATCCATCATGAGGTTGCGCTGCCTGGCGGTCGTTGCGTGCTTCCTTTTCCTTCCCTGCGTATCCTGCGATACCGGAAGAACCGGGCCGGTGCATGCCGTCAGACTCCGAGTCGTCACCACCCTCTTTCCCCTGTACGACATCGCACGGTCAATCGGAGGAGACCGGGCAGACGTGACTCTCCTGCTCCCTCCCGGCATGGAGGCCCACAGCTTCGAGCCGAAGCCCGGCGACGTGATCCGTGTGGGCAAGGCCGACCTCTTTATCTATACGAACCCCGCCATGGAACCGTGGGCCGCCGATATCATCGACGGCATCAACGCAGGCAAGACTCTGGTCATCGACGCAAGCCGCGGCGCGCACCTGCTGAAGGCCGGGAAAAGCCCCGCCTCCCTGCCCGAAATGCACGGTCACGGCGCGGGAAGGAAGCATCACGATGGAGAAGGGATGGATCCGCACCTGTGGCTCGATTTCGATAACGCCCGCATCATGGTGGACACCATCCTTGCCGGCTTCACTGCGCGTGACCCGGAAAACAGCGCCTGGTATTCCGCCAATGCCGAGGCCTACAAGGCAAAACTGACTGAACTTGACGACCGTTTCCGGGCCGGGCTGGCCGCGTGCGAGAAGAGGGTATTTCTCCATGGAGGCCACTTCGCATTCGGCTACCTTGCAAACCGCTACGGACTCCGCTACGAGTCGGCCTACGCAGTCAGCGGTGACGCTGAGCCTTCCCCGGCAAAGATAGCGTATCTCATCAGCCGGATGCGGGCACTCGGACTACGCTATATCTTTACCGAGGAACTGGTCGAACCGAGGGTGGCGGAAACCATCGCGCGGGAAACCGGGGCGAAAATTCTGATGCTTCACGGCGCCCATAATATCAGCAGGGACGACCTGGCGGCCGGCGTCACCTTTTTTTCCCTTATGGAACGGAATTTGAGCAATCTCAGGATCGGAATGCAATGCCGGTAGATTCCGTCTCCATAGAAGGACTCTCCTTCGCCTACCAGGGAAACCAGGTGCTGCGGGACATCACGTGCGACATCCGGCAGGGTGACTACGTCGGCATCGTCGGTCACAACGGTTCCGGCAAAAGCACGCTGATACGATGCATCCTGGGCCTGAACAGGATTGAGCACGGGAGGATCAGCCTGCTGGGGGTCCCCCAGCCAGCATTCACCGCATGGGACCGCATCGGCTTCCTGCCTCAGGGGCTGCAACTCTTCAACCCCAACTTTCCTGCCACCGTGGAGGAGATTGTCAGGCTCGGCCGGCTGTCGAAGAAACGCTTCCCCCGTCGTTTCCACGTATCCGATAGCGAGGCCGTGGAACGGGCCTTGGTTCTGATGGGGATATCCTCCCTCGGCAAGCGGCTCATCGGCGAGCTTTCGGGGGGGTTGCGCCAGCGGGCGCTCCTGGCGCGGGCCCTGGTAAATGAACCGGAGATCCTCATCCTGGACGAACCCACCACCGCCCTGGACCCGGACACCCGCGAACATTTCTATTCAACCGTGCGCGACCTGAACGTCAATCGTGGGACGACGATTCTGCTGGTCACCCACGACGCGTCGACAATCGGGCTCTATGCCTCGAAGCTCCTGTACCTGGACAAACGGATACTCTTCTACGGAACATTCGAGGAATTCTGCTGTTCCCCGAACATGACCCAGGTCTTCGGACACCACGGCCAGCACCTTATCTGCCGGAGACATTAAGGAAGCAGCAATGTCATTTGCCGACATCATTCACTACGCATTCCTCCAGCGGGCGCTCCTTGCCGGGACCCTCATGGCAATCCTCTGCTCCGTGCTCGGCGTGTTTCTTGTCCTGCGCAGGCTCTCCCTCATCGGAGACGGACTTTCCCATGTGACATTCGGCAGCGTCGCCCTCGCCCTGATGCTGCGCTTCCAGTCGGTCTACACCTCCCTCGCCGCAATTCCCTGCGTTCTCATCGCCGCCATCGGCATCCTCAAGATTGCCGATAAGGCCCGTATCTACGGCGACGCCGCCATCGGTATCGTCTCGTCACTGGCAATCGCCGTCGGCATTCTGCTCGCAAGCCTTGCCGGCGGCTTCAACGTCGACCTGTTCAGTTACCTCTTCGGGAACATCCTCTCCATCAGCCGCCCAGAGCTCCTGATAACCGCCTGCCTTTTCGTGATCGTTCTCCTGAATGTTGGTCTTTTCTACAATGAACTGTTTGCCATCACCTTTGATGAAGAGCTTGCCGTTACATCCGGCATCAGGGTGGAACGCATCAACACAGTCCTGGTGCTCCTTACGGCCCTGACGGTGGTGCTTGCCATGAAGGTCGTCGGCATCCTGCTGATTTCGGCGCTGCTGGTCCTGCCCGCGGTCTCCGCGCTGCAACTGGCCCGCGGCTTCAGGACCGCCATTCTCCTGTCCGCCTGCCTGGGCGTCGCCTCGGTAATCGGCGGGATATTTCTGTCATTCTGCTTGAACCTCCCCACCGGGGCGACGATTATCCTCATCAGCTTTCTCCTGTTTGCAGTCTGCTTCGTTCTGCGGACAGCGAGAAAGTGAAAATTTCAACTTGTATCTCATTTGAGCCTGTGCTAGATTCTAAACCCTTCGAGATATTCGGACCGCTAGCTCAGCTGGTAGAGCAGGCGACTCTTAATCGTCAGGTCGTAGGTTCGACCCCTACGCGGTCCACCACTGCAGACAAGGCTCAACGGGACATCTGTTGAGCCTTTCTTTCTTTTGACACCATTTCGCAATCATTACCCCTCCCTCCACTTCCGATCAATTTTTTAGAGAACGCCAAGATTTGCCTAGAGTAACACCCCTTTCTATTCTATAGTATAGTAGATAGAAAAAGGAAACGGCAGGCGGAGTCGTCCGAAGAGAACGGCTCCGGACCGATTCGTCGCTCCCCCGGCGCTAGGGGGTGCAGGCAGCCCATGGCGACCGAACCTTCAGAGCCGGCTCTTCGGAACGTGGGAGCCGGAACTGGAAGCAACGAAATCAGGCCCGACATCCCGGCAGTAGCAAAGGATTGGTATGCACCGCTTAACGTTTACCGTTGACAGGAACCTTATCATTCGCTCCATCGGCACAGGTACAGGGGAGGGCGGAAGCGGGTCATTGCACGCCGCGTGCATGCTCGGACACCCCTACCAGCGCTTCTTCCCGGTTTTCCTCAATGGAGAGGTGGATGCGGTGGAAAAGGTCATTCGAGAGGGTACCCCGCTTTTCCTGAAAGCACACCAGATCGTCTGCTTCTGCGGAACCATCCATGCAGACATCGCCATTTCACCTCTTCCGGGCGATGATGGTTCCGTTGTCGGCGCTGAAATCACACGGGAAGTGGTTTCCGGATGCGATAAGACGGGGACGATGTGGAGAGAAAGGCAGCTTATCGATATCGGCAGGAATTCCGCAGCGCTTGCTCACGGGGTGCGAAACCCCCTGAATGCAATCAAGGGAGCGGTGGTCTACCTGAAGAACGCCTTTGGAAAAGAGCCCACCGTTGTTGAATTTGCCGGGATTATCGAAGAGGAGATTTCCAAGCTTGATGATTTCATCACGAAATTTCTCAGCACTTCGCTGCTGGAATCGGAGTTCGAGCCCCTTGACGTCAACCGGTTGATCAGCCGGATTCTTGCAGCAAGCTCCTTCCAGGCGTGCGTAAAAAAGATATCGTTCCAGCCGGACCTCGGTGCTGTTCCCATCATCAAGGCAGACGATTTCCAGCTCGGCCACGCGGTGATGAACATTATCAATAATGCCATGGAAGCCATGGCCGAAGGGGGGGTTATCCGCCTGAAAACGGGCATGACATGCCGTGACGGACGCGATTTTGTCTTCATAGAGATTTCCGACAGCGGCGGGGGGATGAAACGGGTGACTCCCTCCGTGGCCTTGGATTCTTCCGGCGGAAACGAGGGCAGAGGATTCGGTCTCTTTCTGACACGGGAGATAGTCCGCCACCACGGAGGACTGATGGAGATTGTCAGCAGAAAGAACCAGGGCACCACCGCCTCCCTTTTTCTTCCCGTTTCTCTGCCCTGATTGAATGCATCCGGGCCGGGCCCGGAGCAGGGGGAAGATGGGGAGAAGCCCTTGAAAGCACGGGAGTTGTACTCTAGAATTCAGGAAACGGATCAGGTACCGGGAGGGGATGGATGACAGGCAGGGGAGGCGGACACATTTTGCTGGTGGATGACGAGCTGAATGCCTTGAAAGTCCTGTCCGCCATTCTGCATGGGGAAGGCTACCAGGTGTTTCAGGCCCAGAATGCGGACAGCGCACAGAAATTTCTCGCCGATGAGGAGATCGATGTGGTGATTACCGACCTGAAAATGCCCGGGAAAGACGGGATGCAGCTGTTCGAGCACATAACCCTCCACCACCCCGAGATCCCGGTCATCTTCCTCACTGCGTACGGTTCGGTTGATTCCGCTGTGCACGCCATTACCCAGGGCGCCTTCTACTACTTCATCAAGCCGCCCGACTACACGAAGCTGAAAGGGATTCTGGCCAGGGCGGTGGAGCAGAGATTGTTGAAGAAGGAGATCAGAATCCTCAAGAACAAACTGGCCGGTGAGAAAGAACTCGAGCGTATCATCGGGAAAACACCGCAGATGGTCAAGATATTCGAAACCATCAGCGCAGTAAAGGATTCGGTAAGCAGTGTCCTCATTTGCGGCGAGACCGGCACCGGCAAGGAAGCAATCGCCCGCTCCCTCCACTACCAGAGCAACCGGAGGGACAAACCGTTCATTGCCGTGAACTGCGCCGCAATGCCGGGCGGCCTCCTGGAGTCCGAGCTTTTCGGGTAC
>JAAZOO010000456.1 GCA_012797715.1 Geobacteraceae bacterium
ACGAAAAAGAAGTCATCCTGCAGGGTCTCTATTGTCCGGTAGGCCTGCCGCTCGCTGGTTTCCAGTTTTTCTGCCAAACTTTTGATCGTTGTGCCGCACGGCTGTGCCAGCAGGTGTATGGCATCGAACAATTTTTTCATCCTGCGTCCACGCATGGGGGCTCCGTGTCACATAAAAATAGATGTCCAAGTGGAAATCATAATATGGATTCTGATAGGTGTCTATTTAATCCAATCGCTTGCGATGCCGCCATTGTATACTCCGTTGCAGGTATAACGTCACACAAGATGAAGAGGAATAATCCTAAAACCGGCAGTTGGAGGTATCCGCAGAGAGCGACTCTGTCGTATTTCGTTGCTGCTCGTAGCGAAATGGAGCGGCCACAGCCGATACTGTCCGAACCCGAAGGGTGAGTGTATCGGCTGTAGTGAAATGAGCTTAGAGCAGCACAAAGACGGCAATCGGAGAGAACGAAGGATGCCTCCAACTGCCGAATCAAGGATAATGTATGAACTACACCGAAGCCGTTGAGAGCATACTGAAGAATCTCGATACCTGGCGGCATCTGCCGAAGTATCAGCTGGAGCGACGGGCGGACATGTTTTTCGGCCTGTTTGTTCGGGATATTGTGGCACTGCACCTGAATGTGGCCCTGCACCGAACAGTTATCCCGGAGTTCCCGTTCAAGAACATCCGCGACAGGAATACCACGGTCAATTTCGACTATGTCCTGTTTTCAGAAGACCTCAGGACGGCATACATCCTTGAACTGAAAACGGATGCCGGTTCGGTCGATGATGAGCAACTTGGCTACCTTGCGCAAGCACGGGGGACGAAATTCTCCGCACTTCTTACTGGGATCTGCGATGTTGCGGGCAAGAGCAGTCAGGACTCAAAATACCGCTATCTCTTCAGAACCCTTGAGTGTCTCAAATTGATAAATTCTGGCAGAAACATGGGGGATTGTACTATTGAAGACGTTGCAATACTGTTTCTTTCACCAAGGCTCGACGGCAAGTCATACGATAAGGTCAGAAAAATTCTCGATCCTTGCGGAAATGACGACAAGAACATCATCTCGTTTGGCGAAGCCGCCGACCTGCTTGACAGGAAAGGCGGGGAAATGGAATGTCATTTCGCGGCGTACCTGAGAAAATGGGAACGGTATCCAGCTGGGAGTGTCTCCTATGAATAACCATATTCCGTTCCTGAGTAAATCAAGATTCATAAAAGGCCTTCAGTGTCATAAGGCCCTCTGGCTCCTGACTCATCATCCCGAGGTGCAGGACGAGGTACGTGCCTCCCAGCAGGCGGTTTTTGATGCCGGAACCCATGTGGGCATGCTTGCCCAAAACCTGCATCCAGGCGGTGTTGAAATTCCCTTCGAAGGTCTTTCCGTCCCGGAGCAGCTTGCTATGACTCAGGAGGAGATCAAGAAAGGCACCAAAACCATCTACGAAGCTGCGTTCAGTTTCGACAATGTTTTTGTAAAAGTCGATATCCTGCACAACGGGCGAAAGGGCTGGGAATTATACGAGGTCAAGGGGGCTACCGAAGCGAAGGAGGTTTACCTGAATGACATTGCCGTTCAATACTACGTGGCCAGCGGAGCCGGAATAAAAATTAAGAAGGCAGCTTTGGTTCACATCGATACCAGTTATGTCCGCCACGGAGAAATTGATGTCCGAGGGTTATTTGCCGTTCAGAATGTCACCAAAACTGTTCTTGAACGGCAGCCCTTCGTGGTCAAGGAACTAAAGGCAATGCGTTCCATGCTGAAAAAGGACACGCCGGCAATCGATATCGGCCACCATTGCTTTGAACCTTATGAGTGCCCTTGCCGGGGACATTGCTGGGCACACATTCCCTCGCCCTCAGTGTTTGATTTCGCGGATCTGGGAAAACCCGATCCCTTCACGTTTTATCAGCAAGGTATCGTAAAAATGGCGGATGTTCCTCGTGAGGCTCTGGGCTGGCGTCAGAAGTTGCAGTATGATGGCACCCTGCATAGGAAAAATGCCCTTGATACCGACGCAATACAGTCATTTATCGATTCCCTGTGGTACCCCCTTGCTTTCATGGATTTTGAAACCACCTGCTTGACGCCGATCCCCCTGTTTGACGGAACAAGGCCTTTTCAGTCGGTGCCGTTTCAATTTTCACTCCACTGGTTCGATTCTCCCGATGGCACTTTAAATCACCGGGAATTCCTTGCGCAGACCGACGGGGATCCCCAGAAGGATTTTCTCACCACGTTGCTGGACTCCCTGCCGAAAGACGCATGCATCCTGACCTGGAACAAGGGGTTTGAAGGGAAGGTGTTGCGCGCATTGGGCGAACGTTTCCCCAAATACCGTAATCGGATACGAGCAATTATGGATACCATGGTCGATCTTATGGCACCCTTCCGCAGGAAGCAGATATATGACTGGAAATTTCATGGGTCATACTCCATCAAGGCAGTTCTTCCTGCCCTGGTGACGGAACTTTCATATCAATCCTTGACCATAAGCGATGGGGGCGCGGCGGCTGAAGGTTGGCTTCGGATGAGAGGAACAAGCGACAGGGAGGAGCAGGACCAGATCCGGCGGGATCTCCTGGAGTATTGCCATCTGGACACACTGGCCATGGTGCGGATATTGGAGAAAATGATGGGAATGTGTAATATTCTTACTGAGAGGAAAATCGGTCCCAGAAAAAACAAAAGGCCTTCCGGTCGGTGACGGAAGGCCTTGATTTTTGCATGGTGCCAGGGACGAATTCCAACCGTTCTCGTAACTTGCGGATATTTAATCGGAATAATCGGTTGTATTTTGCCAAGCGCCCCTAAAAAGGCCCCCATTACCGCTTCAGTCCCAATCGCTCCCAAAGAAATGTAACATCAAACGGTTCTCCCCCGGTCTGATCGATTCTCCGTGCCTCAAGCTGGTCAATGGATTTAAGCAGTTCGATCACTGCCGGACGCAACCGTTTGTCTTTTACCGCCTCAAGAGGGGATTTCCCCTGTAGAGCGGGCAGAGGGATTTCCGGCCAGGTCTCGTAGTGTTTGGCAAGGTACTGGTGGATGATCTGGCGCTGCGTATCCTTTGGAATATCGGACTCGGGCAGGGGTTTTGCGTCCCTCGCTTTTTCCGAACGGGGATCGACGACCTCGCGGATTTTGTATGCGATGACACCGCCGGCAATATCTTCCAGCCAATCTCTCGCCTCGTCGGCCAGCCTGGGTGTCCTGCAGAAAACCTCCAGAGCATCCGGTTCCTTCGGCATCAATGAAGCGCGGGAACGACACCGGCCATCCTCCAGCTCAACAAACCGGTTCCACCCTTCGTCACGATCCCCGTCAACATCATCCTGCGTCTCAAGAATCCTCTCCAGTTCCTCCCAGTTGGTCACCCGGTAATGATCGGTGGTCAGAGCGATTTTATCTCCGGTTGCGGCGTCCACCAGCTCGGGAAGGGGTTTTGTCTCCAGGATGGATTCAAGCCAGTAGTCGATGATGGTGCTTGTCCTGATGTAACGCTCCAGTACGGGATCACCCTCTTCATGCTCCAGTTCGCTCTTGATTTCCTCAAGACAGTCAAGCGCTGTCTCCCTCTCCATGGGATACACGGCGCCGCTCATGACAAAGCTGTCATCCTGCCACACCAGACGGGCGCCAAAGGTATCCCACGGCGTCAGAAAACCGGTTGCCGCCTTTTCCCTGATCTGTACGGGCGGCTGATCGGGATGAAGCATATCGGCCAGAATCAAGCCTTTACCCTTGACGACTTCTCTCACCTCATACAGCGACAAGGGGCGCTTTGCCAGCTCCTGAAGCCACTCCCTGCCGTGGGCGGACAGAAGCGGCCCGCCTTTCCCGAGAATCAGCTCGTGAGCCTTGACGTCTTTTCCGTTAATATCCAATTCCGCATCAGCTAGCAGCCATTCGCCGATGTTTACGGATATGGCCTGCTCCAAACGTGGCGAGAGCGCGTCAATGGCATCCGTTTTCTCATCATCGGGCTCATCCATGAAATCATAGTGCACGGCTGCGCCGACTTCTTCGGGATAACGCTCCTCAAGCCAGGCAAGGGCCGTCTGCACCGCCCGCTCCTCTTCCCGGCGGCGCGATTCGAACAACCCATCCTTTGCCAGGCAACACTTCTTGTATTTCTGCCCGCTGCCGCAGGGGCAGGGGTCGTTACGGCCGATCTTGTTCATATGGATTTTCCTGTTCTGCCAGCAGTGACACGGATCTCAGCGAGCATTGGCACGACCCACTAAATTCGCAAAAATCAAAAAGTGCGGAGTTAGTGGACAATGTCCGTGTTTGGAGTTGCTTTAATAGCACGAAACACGTCATCAAAGCAACAAAAGTTGTTGCTTTTTTGCAGTATGTAATGTAATTAATGCCACATGTCCGTATCGCGTTATCTTGACGACCTGCAAGCCCGGGGGATTTACTGCTTCAGCGGGGCCGATGCTGTTCAGGCACTCGGCTCCGGGGTAATTGCCGTCCGCGCGGCGTTGCGCCGTCTGCGCCACAAGGGGGAGATCGCCATGCCCTTTCGTGGCTTTTATGTGATCGTCCCTCCCGAATTCCGCAATCTTGGCTGTCTTCCGGCCAATCACTTCATACCATCGCTCATGTCTCACCTCGAAATGCCCTACTACGCCGGCCTGCTGACGGCTGCCGAGCACCATGGCGCGGCCCATCACCGGCCCCAGGCGTTTCAGGTGGTGGTGGTGCAAAACCGGCCGGGGCTGACCTGTGGCGGTGTCCGTGTCGAGTTCATTGCCCGGAAGAACGCGGAAGCCGTCCCCACCCAGGATTTCAAGACCCCGCGCGGTTACCTGAAGGTATCCACCCCCGAAGCCACCGCCTTCGACCTGATCGGCTATCCCCACCACGCCGGCGGGCTGGACAACACCGCCACCGTCCTGGCGGAGCTCGCCGAATCCCTTGACGCGCAGAAGCTTGCCGCCATCGCGGACCTCTCTCCCATCGCCTGGTCACAGCGCCTCGGCTTCCTGCTCGACAGCATCGGTGAAGGTGGACTGGCGGAGGGGCTGGCCGGGTACCTGCAGAGTAAGGACCCGGTGCCGGTCCCACTCTCGCCGTCTCTTCCCTGGAAAGGGGTCCAACAGGATCGCCGCTGGCGGGTACTGGTCAATGAAACCGTGGAGCCGGAGGTATGAGAAATAGCGGAAAATCTGAGCCTAAAATGGCGGGATCGTTGCTGACAGGACGCGGAAGAACATCAACGAGAAGTCCGGAAAGCCGGTTGTTTCCACTGAGTAGTTCAAGGGATTGACGGGGAAGGGGCGAAGAATTTGAATCGGCGCAATTATGCACGGGGATAACCTCCATATCGGCCATAGGGAGCGGCTGCGAAAACGGTTCCTTGAAGAAGGTCTTGATACGTTTGACGACCATCAAGTCCTCGAACTTCTCTTGTTCCACATTATCCCGCGTGGTGATACAAATCCTACGGCTCACCGCCTGATGAGACGCTTCGGGTCTTTGTCGGCAGTTCTGGAGGCAGACCCTAAAGATGTCGCCGGCGTGGAAGGAATTGGAGAAAAGGCGGCCGCATTCCTTTCGATGATTCCACAAGTGACCCGCCGCTACTTCCATGACCGGGTTCTCCGTGACCGACCGAAGCTTAACTCTTCCGAGGCGGTGGCCGAGTACCTGATCCCACTCATGGCCGGACGGCCCGAAGAGGTCTTCTATGTCCTCTGCCTTGATACCCAATGCCGCGTCGTCTATCCGGCACTTGTCAGTGAAGGGACGGTGAAGGAGGCGGCCGTATATCCCCGCCATGTCGTGGAGGAAGCGATAAGGCACCGTGCCGCATCGGTCATACTTGCCCATAACCACCCGGCCGGCACGGCGAAACCGTCGCAGCAGGACCACCAGCTTACCCGCCTGCTGGTTCAGGCGCTTGGCCCCCTTGATATCAAGGTGCTGGACCACATAATCGTAGCCGGGGATCAAGTCTTCAGCTTTGCACGGGATGGGATTTTGCCGGCATATGAGCCGCGGTAAGGAGCCCAGGATGGAGTTGGAATACACTCCCCAACAGCTGGAAGCGATCAACCACCTGGACGGAAATCTCCAGATCATCGCCTGTGCCGGCTCCGGAAAGACGCAAGTTATCTCCCAGCGGATTGTGAACATTCTCAATGAGAAAGGTCCCTCCGGGATCACCCCAGCTAACATTGTCGCCTTCACGTTCACGGAGAAGGCCGCCGGAGAACTTAAGAACCGCATCCATAAGATCTGCAAGGACGAGCTTGGGGCTGAATTCGGCCTTGCGGAAATGTATGTCGGGACTATTCACGGTTTCTGTCTCGACCTGCTCCAGACGTATCTGTTCAAGTACCTGAAATACAGCATTCTGAGCGATGTTCAGCAGCGCCTACTGATTGATCGCCATACCCAAGAGTCTGGTTTTAAGTCACTCACAACTCTTGATGGTAAACCACTGAAACAATTTG
>JAAZOO010000457.1 GCA_012797715.1 Geobacteraceae bacterium
CAACCAGCGCATCATGAGCACCCCAAAACTCCTCGAGATCATCGGGCGCTTCAATCTCTACTCCGATATGAAGGCTTCCCGTACCACCGAGGAGATCGTGGCGCGCATGCGCAAGGACACCAAGTTCGAGACCATCAGCGCCGATGTCATCGACCCGCGCACCGGCCGTCCCACGCCGGCAACCATCGCCTTCACGCTCTCCTTTGAAGGAGAGAGCGCGGCTACGGTCCAGCAGGTGGCCAACGTGCTCGCTTCCCTCTATCTGGAAGAGAATCTGAAAGTCCGCGAGCAGCAGACCAGCGGCACCTCCCAGTTCATGGAAAGCGAAATGAAAGAGGTGAAAAAGAAGCTGGATGAACTGGACGGCAGGATCGCCGCTTTCAAGCAGAGCAATATCAACTCCCTCCCCGAACTGGCGCAACTCAATTTCCAGGAGATGGATCGCGTCGACCGGGATATTGATCAGCTCAATGCACAGATCCGCTCTCTCCGCGAACGGGAGGGGTACCTCCAGGCACAGCTCTCCAGCATCCCCACGGATTCCGCCAGTCAGGACAAGGCACGGCTCGCCGAGCTGCGCGTACAGCTGGGGAATCTGAGGAGCCGCGTCTCCGAAGAGTATCCGGACGTGAAGAAGGTCAAGCAGGAAATCTCCGAACTGGAAAAGAGGATGCGTTCCGCGGGCTCCGATGATCTGGGAACAAAACCGGACAACCCGGCCTACATCAATCTCGCGGCCCAGCTCGCCAGCACGCGGAGCGAGATAGAATCGGTGAAAAGGCAGATAGCTTCCCTGGAGAAGAAGAGGGGGGCATACAGCGGCAGGATCGCGGCAACTCCCCGGGTTGAAGAGGGGTACAAGGCCCTTGTCATCGAACGGACCGGCCTCCAGGCCAAGTATGACGACCTGTCCAAGAAGTTCATGGAAGCGCGGGTGGCCCACGGCCTGGAAAAGGAACAAAAAGGGGAAAAATTCACCATCATCGACGCGGCTCGCCTGCCGGAGAAGCCGTTCAGCCCCAACAAGCCGGCCATTATCCTTATCGGCCTCATCCTGGGCCTGGGCGCCGGAATCGGGACCGCATCGATCCGTGAATACAGCGACAATTCGGTGCGCAGCGTTGACTCTCTGGCACGCATCACCGGATACCCGGTGCTCGCCGCCATTCCCCTCATCACGACGGAGGAAGAGAAGAGCCGGGGGGGCAGCGCGGGGAGACGGATTGCCCTTGCCGCGATTGCCTGTATTTTCGGTGCCATCATCATGTTTCACTTCTTCGTCATGGATTTGGATATTGTCTGGGCAAAGCTGGCGCGGAGTCTCTCCGTCTGAAAAGGAGTTCGAATCATGATCAAGGTCAGAAAAAGGATTGGTAACGACGGGGGAGGTGGGGAAGATCAGCGTCCGGAAACGGTTGACCCTGTTTCCGTGCCTGTGGAGGCTGGGGCGGCTCCACCCCATGCCCATATCGTTCTTCCTGACCCATCCCCGGCCGCGGATCCCGTTCCGGCAGCGGATGGCTCGGAAAAAAAGCGCCGCTTCGATTTCTTTCCGAAACTCTCAAAGCGGCCCGTTTCCGTGCCCGACGGGGAACCCTCTCCCCAGCCGTCCCTGGAGCATCAGGATGTCAAGCCCAGGAGCGGCTGGGTCTCCCCCACCTATTCGGTGTCCCGCAAGGTCACCCTGGACCCGGCGGCGCTCCGCGCCAACCGCTGCATCCTGCACCGTCCCCAGGATTCGGTGGAGGTGGACGCCTATCGCGTGCTCAGGACCAAGATTCTCCATGCGTGCAAGGAGCGGGGCGGCAATACCATCATGGTCACGAGCGCGGTTTCGGGGGAGGGGAAGACCCTCACTGCCGTGAATATCGCCGTTACCCTGGCCAAAGAGTTCCAGCAGACCGTTCTGCTGGTGGACTGCGACCTGCGCCGTCAGTCGGTTCATCGCTATCTGGGGTACGAGAGCAACACCGGGCTCATCGATTACCTTCTCAACGACACCCCGGTTCCGGAGCTCATGACGTGGCCCGGCATCGAAAAACTGACGGTCATATCCGGCGGCCGCTCCATCTCGGGGGGGAGTGAGCTGCTCGGCTCAACGAGAATGAAGGAGCTGGTGGAGGACATGAAGACACGCTACCCCGAACGGTATATCATTTTCGACGCGCCCCCCCTTCTGGCGGGAGCGGACGCCCTGGCCTTCGTGCCGCTGGTGGACCATGTGGTGGTGGTGGTGCGGGAAGGCGCGACCTCGGCGGACGACGTAAATCGTGCTATGAAACTGGTCCCGCCCGGCAAGGTCCTCGGTCTGGTCCTCAACGGCCAGAAGGAACTTTCCCACATGGTGGCGTACTCCCTGAACCGCGGCTATTCCGCGTGACGCAGGGCCGTACCCCGGGAACGACGGCTCCGGTTTCCGCCGCTGTCGCCGTGAAGCCGTTCCGGCCGTTCCACCTGCACCATCCGCTCCGCAAGGTTCATCATGCCGGTGTATATCTGTAAACTGGGCACTTCGGACGGCCGGATCCTTTCCAGGGAATATGAAGGGACCGGGAGTTCAACTCTCAGGAAGAGGCTGGAGGAGCAGGGGTACCACGTCTTTTCCGTCAGGAGACGGCCCTTTTCCTTTCTGCGCGGCGGCCCCTTCGGCCGTTCCCGGGTTTCGAAACGCTCCCAGCTCCTCTTCAATCAGGAGCTGCTGACGCTCATCAAGGCAGGGATGCCCATTCTCCCGGTGATTGACACCATCCTGGAAGGGAGTGGGAAGGGGCCCATTGCCGATGCCCTTGCACGTATCAGGGAGGACATCAAGGGCGGAGATTCCCTGTCCACTGCCCTGGAAAGGCAGGGGGATGTCTTTCCCCCCCTGTATGTCGCTTCCGTCAGGGCGGGAGAGCGGACCGGAGACCTGCCGGTAACCATTGAGCGGTATATCGGCTACCTGAAGAAGATCGAAGGTATACGCAAAAAGTTCGTTTCCGCGCTGTTCTATCCCTGCATTCTCGCCGTCGTTTCCGTTCTTGCCGTCGGCATCCTGCTGCTGTATGTCGTGCCGATCCTCAGTCAGGTATTTCTCGACTCCGGCGCGGCTCTGCCGCTCCCGACACGGGTGCTCATCACCGTCACATCCCTGCTGCGGCGATTTTTTCCGGTCGTGGTGCTCCTTGCGGGAGCGGGATGTATTGCCTTCCGTTACTGGTCGTCGGGAGAAACGGGACGCCCCATGGTCCATCGCTTCCTGGTCACCGCACCGTATTTCGGGGCCATCCTGCGTGATTACGCCCTGGCCGGTTATTTCCGCACCGTCGCGAACCTTCTGGGGAGCGGCGTCACCGTGGTTGAAGCTCTGCGCATGGCCCTTGGCACCCTCGGCAATGTATACATGGAAGGGCGTTTCGCCCAAGCGATAGGGGGTATCGAAGCGGGAGGGCGCCTGTCCTCGGCGCTTTCCGGGACAGGTCACCTCCCTCCCATGGCAGTCCGCATGCTGGGTGTGGGGGAGTCGAGCGGCGCCCTGGAAGAGATGCTGGCGAATATTTCCGACTACCTGGAGGAAACGCTGGAAGAGCGCCTGCAGGTTCTGACCGCCGCGGCCGAGCCTGCCATTATGGTGGCCATGGGCCTGGTCATCGGACTCATTATCGTGGCCATGTACCTCCCCATCTTCCAGCTGGCCGGCGCCATGGGGTAGGGACTCTCCCGGACCGGAGGGTTTCCGGCCCTGCCGCGTCACTGCAGCGCAGCCCGGTGGGATCCCTGCGACGGTGCCGGATTGGATGAACCCGGATGCGGCAGTCGGGGGCATGCTCCGATCGCTTTGCCCCCTGTTTCCGCTCTTCTCCGCCCGGTTCGCCTTAGCCACATACCCGTGGGGTTCGGGCAGTACCGGCTGCGGCGGCTCCGTTTCGCAAAGGGCAGCAACGAAATACGACAGAGTCCCTCGTTACGGATACCTTGAGCTTCCGGTTTCGGGATGGAACAGTGAGGTGCCAATGGGTCTTTTTTCACGAACATCACTGGGCATATCCTTTGATTCATGGGGGGTGCGGTGTGCCCGGGTGACCGGCCCGCCTTCCGCGCCGCGCCTCGAAACCCTTGTCCACCGGCCGATCCCTTCCGGGGCGGTGCGCTTCTCCCTGCGGGAGCCCAATATCGTCCACGGAGAGGCTGTGACCGGTGCGCTGCGGGAGGCGTGCGCCGACCTGGGGGGGTGTGGTTCGCGGATTTTCCTCACGTTGCCCCACGGCGCGGGCCGGGTGATGCTGCTGGATGTGGAGGAAGAGTTCAGGGGGAAGGCGGAAGGCCTCCCTATCCTGCGGTGGAAACTGGGGAAGAAACTCGCCTGTGACGGAGAGGAGCTGCGCATCGACTTCCAGCAGATTGGGGAGCGTCGGGGTGGGTATGCAACGGTCCTGGCAGTCGTTGCCTTCCGCCGGGTCATCGAACAGTACGAAGAGGTGCTGGAGGGCGCACAGGCGCCTCCGGCCCGCATAGATTTCGACTGCTTCAATCTCTGCCGCCTGTTCGAGAGCCGCCTGGATTGCCGGGATTCCGCTGCCCTCCTGTTCTGCCTGGACACCAGTCTGGGGGTGATGGTGTTTTCCAGGGGGGTCCCCGTGTTCCTGCGGGTGCGGGAGCGGCGCGGAGAACAGCCGCGCGACCCGTTTTTCCATACGGAGCTGAGCCGGTCGTACCGTGCCTTCCGCGACCGATTTCCGGACCATGCCCTGTCATCGGTGCTGTGCGTTGTCTCCCCCGCAGAGGCGCAGGATGTGCTCCCCCTTGCCCGCGGGGTCATGGGATGCGAACCGGTGATGCTGCAGGCAGCGGACGCGGTGAATTCAGCGGACGGCTCCCCCCTGGGCAGGGAGCGGCTCTTTCCCTTCTCCGCCACCATCGGCGCTGCTCTGCGGGGGTTCTGATGCGATTCACCATTGATCTCGCCGATGGCAGCCGTCGCGGGCTGATGCGCATGGGCAGGGTGACCCTTGCCGTTACCGTCTTCCTTTCCGCGACCTTGGTATGGAACGGGATGCGCTGCGCCTCCACTCTGGGCGAGGTGAAAAGGGTGCGGCAGGATATCGCCGAACTGAAAAAGCGGGCGCACGGCAGGCCTGCGCCCGTCTCGGAGCCGGAACGGTCTTTCCTCATGGCCGAGACCGCATTTTTCAACGACATTATTGAACGGAGGGCCTTCAACTGGCTGGGGCTCCTGGAACAGGTGGAGATGGCCACGCCGGAGGGCATCTGGCTTTCATCCCTGGCTCCGGACAGGAAAACGGGGGCTGTCAGGGTAGAAGGATTGGCGCGGGATTTCAGCTCGGTACGGGCGTACCTGGAGAAGCTGGAGGATTCCGGTCGGTTCACGGATGTTCTCCTGGTTTCCCACGAGAAGAAGACCCTGTGGGAACAGGCAGGCGGCATACGTTTCTCCGTGACGTTCCGGGAGCGCAGGATATGAAGGGGGTCTTTCTCGACTGGATTGCGGCCCACCCCTTCCGGGCGTGGCTCATGGTGATTCTGCTCGTTGCGAACCTCGTCCTGGCGGCTGTTGCGACGGTGCTCCAGGCGCCCGAGCTTGACAGGCTCCGTGACGAGCGGAGGGAGCTGACGGCACGGAGCGATCCCGCGGGGGGGGACGGCTTGGCGCGTTCCCTGGCGGACAGGCGCAAGGACCTGGATACGCTGCGGGAGATGATTCCCGCGAAACGGGATTTCCCGGCGCTTCTGGAAGAGATTCTGGAGTCCGCTTCATCGTGCGGGGTGGTCCTGGGGCCGGTTTCCTACAAAGCCGCTGTTCTCAAGGAGAGAAAACTGCTGGCCTACGAGCTTTCCCTGTCCGTGAGCGGACGGTACGGCGGGGTCAAGGCGTTTCTTTTCGACCTTCAGATGCTGGAAGGATTGGCGACCGTCGACGGCCTGACCCTGACGGCCGGAGACCCCTATGCGGAGAAGGTCGCCATGGATGCGCGGCTTACGGTGTACCTGCGGGAGGATGCATGAAACGGAAGAGGATGGTTCTTGCTGTGTTGCTGCTGGTCTTTGCGGCGTCAGGGGCGTGGTGCATCCACGCCTATCCGAAGCCCGGGACCGTGGACAGGCTGAAATTCGCGCCCGGTTCCACGGCGAAGGGTGAAGGGCATCGGTCATCCCCCGGGCGGGAAGGCCCCGGTGCGGGAGCTCCGGAGAGCCTGAAACTGGACGTATACGAGGGCCACCAGCCTGTTTTCAGCGGCTACCGGCGCAACCCCTTTCAGCCCCTGTTCCTTGACCGGGAAACTTTTCTGGCCCGCCAGGCGGCAGCTGCGGCGGAACGGGCGCGCAGGGCGGCTCCGCCTCCCCCTCCGGTGAAACCGGCCGCCGTTCCTTCTCCGGCCCAGAGAGAGCTTGCCTCCTTCCGGTTTCACGGTCTGCTGGAAAAGGAGGGAAGCAAAGTCGTCTTTCTTGCGCGGGGAGACGACATCCTTCTGGTGAAAGAGGGCGATACCGTTGCCGGCCGCTTCCTGGCAGCGGCACTCACCGATGGGGTGCTGGTCCTGCGTGCCGCCGACACCGGCGATGAGCTTGTCGTGCCCCTGGAAGAGGGAAGGGAGCGGCACGGTTCACGACGGTAATGCACATCTGCTTCCGGTTTCCAAAACCGCGCATCTCCGCGCTGCATCATACCCTCCCGGTTCGGGATGGAATCCCAAGGGGTGAAAAAGAATGCGTTTCGTGCTGTGGTGTATCATGATGGGCCTGGCATGCGTCACGGTTTCGGGCTGCGCTGCCGGCCGGGCTTTCAGCAAGGGTGAGAGCCTGGAGCGGGAAGGGCGGTACGAGGAGGCCATGTACAGCTATGCCGAGGCCTTCCGCCTGGAGCCCGAGTCGGGTGAATACCGGGTGCGCTTCCTGGGTGCCAGGGACAAGGCCGCCGGAGAACGGTGGCGGAGGGGAAGCGCGCTGTACGACAAGGGCGAGTTCGGCGCTGCCGTTGGCGAGTTCCAGACCGCCTACGGGCTTGATCCTTCCCAGGAAAAATACCGACAGATGAGCGAGACCGCTGCGCGCAAAAGGGACGCCCAGGCAGCATTCCGGGAGGGGAGGGAGTTCGAGAAGGCGGGAAAGCTCAAGGACGCCATGCGCTCCTATGGAAGCGCGGCCCAACTCTGTCCCGAGGAGAAGGAGTATGAAAAGGCCCGGGACAGGATGGAGGGGGCGGTGCGCAATGCCTCCTCCGCCTTCGAGCTGAACCTGGCATCGGCAAAGCCCTTCACCTTCCGGCTGCGGGGCTCCGGGACCCGCGACGCCTTCCGGATTCTGACGCAGCTTTCCGGCATCAACTTCGTCTTCGACGAGGCGGTCAAGGACCAGCAGGTCTCCCTGAACCTGGAAAGAACCAGCTTCCCGCAGGTGCTGCACCTCCTCACCGCCATGAACAAGCTGGGGAGCACGGTGCTCAACGGAAACACGGTGCTCGTCTATCCCAGAACCCCGGACAAGATCAAGCAGTACGAGGAGATGAGGATACGCACCTTCCACCTCACCTACCTGGACGCGAAAAAGGCGGTCAACCTGGTCCGCACGGTGGTGCCCACGCGCAAGATTCATGTGAACGAGGAATCCAATTCGCTGGTGGTGCGGGATACGGCCGAGGCGCTGGACGTCATCGAGAAGGTG
>JAAZOO010000458.1 GCA_012797715.1 Geobacteraceae bacterium
GATACTTACCCGCGCCGATTACGTGCTTGCGCCCATATCCGGAGCATCGGGATATAATCATCTTTCCGTGCGTTCCGCTGCATCCATTATCGTTGACCGGCTTCTCGGAAAATGGCGATAGGAGCGGGGGATGCAGGAAAGCGGAAAATAGAAGGATTCCATTCATAGATACCCTACAGGGAGGAAACGAAATGAACATTATTGATCACATTGAATTCGAGCAGATGAAAAAGAACATACCTTCGTTCAAGCCGGGGGATACGGTGAAGGTTCACGTGAAGATCGTGTAGGGAGACAAGACCAGGATCCAGGCGTTCCAGGGCGTGGTCATCAAGCGCCAGAACGGCGGTATCCGCGAATCCTTCACCGTCAGGAAGATCTCCAACGGCATCGGGGTGGAGCGCTGTTTCCCCCTTCACTCGCCGTCCGTTGAAGCCATCGACGTGGTGACCCGCGGCCAGGTGCGTCGCGCCAAGCTGTACTACCTCAGAAAACTCCGCGGAAAAGCGGCCAGGATCCGCGAAAAGAAGTACGTGGCACAGTAAGCCTTCCAGCGGCCCCGGTCCCCCGGGGCCTTCGTTTTTCCGGCGCGGCGCTGCCGCCATCCCTCTGATCGGCATGTAAGCGGAGGAAAAGAAATGACCGGAAACCTTTTCGTTGATGAGCCACATGATATGCGCGTCTTCGAGAAGCTGGCCCTTCGCCGCGGATTCACCTCCGTCGCGGGAGTGGACGAGGCGGGCAGGGGAGCCCTGGCGGGCCCGGTGGTGGCGGCGGCCGTAATCCTTCCCTGGGAAGGAGACTTCGGGGCAGTCAACGACTCGAAAAAGCTCACCCCGGAACTGAGAGAGCGCCTGTACGACGTCATCATGGACCAGGCTATCGCCGTAGGCATCGGCGTAGGCGATCACCAGCTCATCGACCGGATCAATATCCTCCAGGCAACGCTCAAGGCAATGGAGTCGGCTGTTCTCGACCTGGCCGTGCCGGCCGACTATCTCCTTGTAGACGGCATTTCGCACCCTCCCGTCAGTATCCCCTGCCGCGCCATCAAGAAGGGCGACTCCGCCAGCGTCTCCATCGCATCCGCTTCCATAATCGCCAAGGTCACCCGCGACAGGATGATGGTCCGGTTCGGCCAGGAATATCCCGCCTACGGATTTCACATCCACAAGGGCTACGGCTCCCCTTTGCACCTCGCGGCCATCGCCGAGCACGGTCCCTGCCACATCCATCGCAAGACGTTCAGGGGTGTCAGAGAACATGTGCGGGGCGAGGGTTGAGCGTGGAAGGGGTCTCGGACAACAAGACCCTGGGAATGCGGGGCGAGGAAATCGCCCTTCAGTTTCTCAAGAAGCTCAGGTTCAGGGTTCTGGAGACCAACTACCGATGCAAGTGCGGCGAGATCGACATCATCGCCAGGGACGGTTCGGAGTTGGTATTCGTCGAGGTCAAGACGCGCCGCACCTCATCCTACGGCCCGCCCCAGCTGTCCGTCACCCCGTTCAAGCAGCGCCAGATATCCAAGGTGGCCCTGACCTGGCTGTCAAAGAACGGACTCATGGAGAAAAATGCCCGTTTCGACGTCATAGGTGTCCTTCTGCGGGATAACGGACCATTGGTGGAGCACATAAACAACGCCTTCGACCTGGCGTATTGACCCCTTGCACATGAACGTCGGCACCCTCTACATAGTGGCCACACCCATCGGCAACCTTGAAGACCTGACCCTGCGCGCCCTCCGCATTCTCCGTGAGGTTGACCTGATTGCGGCCGAGGACACCCGCCACTCCCGCAAGCTCCTTACCCATTTCGGCATTTCAAAGCCGCTCACCTCCTACTTCGACCACAACAAGAACATAAAAGGCGCACAGATCCTGGCAAAATTGAAGGACGGCCTCTCCGTTGCGCTGATCTCCGATGCTGGCACCCCCTGCATCTCGGACCCCGGGTACCAGCTGGTGCGCGATGCCGTTGCCTCCGGGATCAGGGTTGTGCCCGTCCCCGGAGCGTGCGCGGCCATGGCGGCCCTGTCCGCCTCGGGCCTTCCCACGGACTCCTTTGCCTTCGAGGGCTTCCTGCCGAGCCGGCCGGGAAAAAGGAGGGAGCGTCTTGCCGCGCTGAAGGGGGAGACCAGGGTCATGGTCTTTCATGAAGCGCCGACCCGTCTTGCGGCATCCCTGGACGACGTGCTGGTGACGCTGGGAGACCGGGAGATGGTGCTGGCACGGGAGTTGACCAAGGTCTACGAGGAGTTCCTCCGGGGGAAGGTGTCGGAGGTTATCCGGATGATCGAGGGACGCGCGGTCAAGGGCGAGATTGTGCTTCTGATAGCACCCGCGCCCGCGAATGACGCACGGGACCAGGATCTGGTTCCCGCGCTCCTGGAACGCTACCTGGACGGAGAGTGCATGTCCGTCAAGGATGCGGTGAAACGGGTCTCTGAGGAGACCGGCGAATCCCGGAGCAGGGTTTACCAGGAGGCGTTGAAGTTGGGGAAGAACAAATAGTTTCTTTGTTTTTCCTGATTATCTCTTGTCTTTCGCTGAGTCAAATACTATCCATTTTCGGCAACAATTATTCTTTTGTGACCGCATAAATAATTACGTTCGCGAAGTCTTTTCCCGCCCCTTTTCCTTCGACACAAACGAGCGCATGTCATCCCGGCAAGCCCTGTGAAGATCCCTGAGCCTCCTTCGAATCCAGCCCGCAGATTTGAATTGACACTAATAATTAATGATGGTAATTAAGTCAGCGTTTGTTAAGAATTAATATCGGCTTATTGATTTCAGTTCAACCCCGCCACATTCTCTCCATCAATTACATAACAATAGACGAGGGATAACATGAACATTCAGAGACCCATGTTCTGGCACCAGGGCATTGCGTTCCGCTCGCTGCACCTGCAGCACCTCGACCGGGCGTACCAGAGCCTTCTCGTGCCGTATCAGCAGTTCCTCGCCCCCTATTTCTAGGGC
>JAAZOO010000459.1 GCA_012797715.1 Geobacteraceae bacterium
CCCGGAAGCAACCACCTGGATACCCTTTGCCCGCGCCCAGGCACATAGCCCCGCCGGATCGCATTCTCTGCTGGTGGCCCGTGAAAAGGGGGAATGCACGTGGAGGTCTGCGATATAGTCCATTGCCGTTCTCTCTCATCTGGTGCGTATCACACGGAGTCAGCCTACATGCTCCAGGCATGGAGTGTCCAGCGCTTCTTTCTCCATCCGGCCGTTCCCCGTGTCGGGCCTACGGTTTTACCGCTATCTGAATCATCGGCTATCTGGTATAGTTGCCGGGTCAGGCGGATCTCGGACGGTATGTGTGAAAAGAAGGGGTATCGTGCATGGCGCGGGAAATCGAGCGCAAGTTTCTGGTGCGGAATGATTCCTGGAAAACCGGGAATGACGGGGTGTTCTGTTGTCAAGCGTATCTTGCGGCCGATGAACGCGTTACCGTTCGGGCGCGGATTCTCGGAGATTCCGGATACCTCACCGTCAAGGGACGCTCTGAAGGAGCGGCGAGGGACGAGTTCGAGTACCCGATTCCCGTGGAGGACGCCCGCGCCATGATCGAGAGGCTGAGCTCCGGAGGGATGGTGGAAAAGATCCGCTACTCGGTCGAGGCTCACGGCATGCGGTGGGATGTGGATGAGTTCCTGGGCGCGAACGGGGGACTGGTGCTTGCCGAGGTGGAACTGGACTATGAGGGGCAGGAGTTCGTGGTGCCCGAGTGGGCGGGCGAGGAGGTGACGGGAGATGTCCGGTACTATAATTCCCGGCTGGCTGCACACCCTTTTTCCCAGTGGGATAGAAAACCCGGGACCTCCCCGGAAAACGGTCGGTGAACTGCATTCGCTACAATTTCCGTGAAAGGGAGGTGGGATACCGTGACGAGACTCGCTTTTCTTCTCGTTCTTGCCATGGCCGCCTGCGGGTGCTCGCAGACCGTGCGCACCGTAAAGGTTGCCGACGCCTTTGAGGTCGAGGTGCATGACGACGGCGCGACGGCCATGCTGAATTCCAGCATTCTCCGCCACGACTGGGACAACGCGGCGCGAAAGGTCTGCCCGGCCGGCTATGAGATTGTCCGGCAGGAATACTTCAAGGAAGAGCCTTTCAAGCCTGCCAGGATATTGGGAACCATAACCTGTAAGTGACGTTTTCATACAAAACCTTCCCGATGGAATCGGAATGGACTGAAAAGCCTGTGTGTCATGGTACAGCTGACGGAAGCAGACGGGATCGGGATGGGGAGTGGCGGGCTATCCCGCCGGACCTTTCCGGCGCGGGTGGGCCGAGCGTCCTTTCCCGGCGGAGAGCCGACCTGTGGTCTCTGGTTCTTGCTTCGCGCTACGTGCCTTTTCGGGTGGACAGGGGAGATGGGGGGTGGTCATTGCTGGTGCCGGAGGCATATTTTGACACGGCCCGGGAGGAGCTTCGCCTCTTCGAACAGGAAAACCGCGCCTGGCCTCCCCCCGAGCAGATCCCCCGCCCCTTGGCCGAGAATACCCTGTCGACTCTGTCGGTTCTGTTCCTCGTGGCCACATTTCACAACCTGACCCTCCTCGACTTATCCTTCCTCGGGCATGCCCCCATCGACTGGTACGGGCTGGGGAGCGCCCATGCAGCCCGCATCCTGGACGGTCAATGGTGGAGGACGGTCACCGCCCTCACTCTCCACTCCGGCCTTCCGCACCTGCTGGGCAACCTGGCGATCGGCGGGGTCTTCATCGTCTGGCTCTGCCGCGACCTTGGTTCGGGGCTTGCCTGGTGCCTTCTGCTTGCATCCGGCATTCTCGGAAACCTGGCCAATTCCTGGTTCCAACTCCCATCGCATACTTCTGTCGGCGCATCCACTCTTGTGTTCGGCTCCGTCGGGATACTGGCCTCCCTGCGCCTGTCGCGAGATCGGCGCCGCCTCCGGAGGCGCTGGCTGCTCCCCCTGGCTGGTGCGATTGCCCTCCTTGCGCTGCTGGGAACGGAAGGTGAGCGGACGGATCTGGGCGCGCACCTGTTCGGCTTTCTCTTCGGCCTTGTTCTGGGTATCTGCGCGGAGTGCCTGGTCGCTCGGCGAGGACTGCCCGGGAAACGGCTGAATGCCCTGTTGTCTCTGTCTGCCGCGGCGATTCCGGTTCTGGCGTGGTGGGCGGCCCTGGTTCTTTCCGGATAAGGTCCCGGAAGCGGGGCGGCGGAGGACCGGAAACCGGCGGCCCGGCGACGAACCGGCGGCGAACGCACAATTTTCCGACACACAGGCAGCGTACAGGCCCGGATTTGAAAGAAATATTGCCTTGACAAAAATTTTTACTTATGTTGAAATCCCGTAAAATCAGACTAATACTATGGACCTCATTCACGTGACGTTGGTGGGGTCGCCATCCAGAGTTTCCTACCCACCTTTTTCTGTTTTCATAGATAGTTGTTCTCAATATGCGATGCCGGAATGCATCCCCGTTTCCAAGGAGAAAAGCCTTGCTCTGATTGTGTAGAAAAATGTTTTATTTGTGACGGTGCCTGGCGGAGGAGGGCGGATTTCCTGCGGTGCATCCGTCGCGGCACGGCTGGGTGCCCTCAGGCGAAAAGCTCATGTTTATAAAGGAATAGGCGCTGGAGAGGGGGGAAAAACCCCCTTGACAATCTGTTGGACTTATGGTCAAATCCCCGGCGGTCTAAAATGGGGAACTGTAGGGTATTCGTGAGGTCTTTTCCCGCCACAGAACAGTTTTTTACCGGGCGTTCCGAATGCTCTCCGCTTTGGGGCGGCAGGAGAAGCCGCAGGTGATGTGAGACCCTTTCAAGAGCATCGTCCGGTTCCGGATGCTTTCATGCTCGTGCCGCATATGGTGCTGACATTTGGTTCCATGACGTTTCCACGGGCAAGTCATTAGATACAAAAGCCGGTTTCGAGAGTCAAGGACAATTTGATACTGTTTTATCGTAAGCCGGATGCTGGTGTTCATGTGGTTTGTCGGGTTTGTTGCGGGGTTTCCGACACATTCATGGGGTAGTGGTTTTTACCAAGGCCAAGGGGTTCATTGGCTAACAACGAAAGGAGAGGTTTATCGCTATGCAATCAGGATCAACGTGTCAGTTAACAGGGGATTGTAGACTTCCGGATCGTGCTACACTGCCAGAAAAGCTTTACAAGGAACTTGCGGATTTCGTCGCCAGCCTTCCCACCAAGGAAGGTCATCTGGTAACGGTTCTCCATAAGGCCCAGCACCTTTTCGGCTATCTTCCCAAAGAAGTTCAGCAGTTCGTGGCGGACCAGATGGACGTGTCTCTGGCCAAGGTGTACGGCGTCGTCAGCTTCTACACCTTCTTCACCATGGTACCGAAGGGCAAGTATCCCATTTCCATCTGCATGGGAACCGCCTGCTTCGTCAAGGGTGCCCAGAAGGTCGTCGATGCCTTCCTCGATACCCTCAACGTGGAAGTGGGTGAAGTAACCCCCGACGGCAAGTTCTCCGTCGACGTGCTCCGCTGCGTCGGCGCATGCGCACTGGCTCCGATTCTGACCGTCGGTGAGAAGGTGTATGCCCACGTTACGCCTGATCAGGTGAAAAGCATTATCGCCGAATACTAATTTTCAATAGAACCGAAGGAGTTAAATCATGGCAAAAATTGCATCGGCAGCTGATTTGAAAAAGTTTCAGGAAGACTACAAAGCGAAGATGGCCGCGCGGAAAGACAAGATCCTCGTGAACGTTTCCCTCGCGACCTGCAGCATCGCTTCCGGCGGCAAGACCGTCATGGAAGCCATGAAGGATGAAGTGGCCAAGCAGGGTCTTTCCAATGTGGAGTTCATGCAGTCCGGCTGCATGACCTACTGTCATTCCGAGCCGACCGTCGTAGTGACCCTTCCGGGCAAAGAGCCCGTCTGTTTCGGCAAGCTTGATGATAAAAGCGCACGCGAACTGGTTCAGAAGTACCTGAAGACCGGCGAGCTTGTGGAAAACGTGATTCCGGTTAACTACGTCAGGGTAGAACTATAATTAAGGGGAGGAGTCAGATAATGGAAGTAGCAAAAAAACAGCTGAGAATTGCGACCAGAAACTGCGGATTCATCGATCCGGAAAATATCGAAGATTACCTCGGAGTCCGCGGCTATGAAGCCCTTGCCAACGCCATTACGGCGGGAACCCCTGCCGGCGTCATCGACGAAGTCAAGAAATCCGGTATCCGCGGCCGTGGGGGGGGCGGGTTCCCTACCGGTACGAAATGGGGCTTTGCCGCTGCCAACCAGGCCGACCAGAAGTACGTCGTCTGTAACGCGGACGAAGGCGACCCGGGTGCATTCATGGACCGCGCCGTTCTCGAAGGCGATCCCCACTCCGTGGTTGAAGCAATGGCCATCTGCGGTTACGCCATCGGCGCTTCCATCGGCGTCGTCTATATCCGCGCCGAATATCCGCTGGCCATCAAGCGCCTGGTGAAGGCCATTGAAGACGCACGCGCGTACGGACTCCTGGGCAAAAACATCCTGGGTTCCGGCTTCGATTTCGACATCGAGCTGAAGTACGGTGCAGGCGCATTCGTGTGCGGTGAGGAAACCGCCCTTATCCGCTCCATGGAAGGAAGCCGCGGCGAGCCCTACACCAAGCCTCCCTTCCCCGCAAACTCCGGCTACTGGAGCAAGCCGACCATCGTGAACAACGTGGAAACCTTTGCCAACATCCCGGCGATTCTGGTGAAAGGCGCCGACTGGTTCGCCTCCATCGGTACCGAGAAGTCCAAGGGAACCAAGGTGTTCGCCCTTGCCGGCAAGATCAACAACACCGGCCTCATCGAAGTCCCCATGGGTATAACCCTGAAGGAAGTCATCTTCGAAGTGGGCGGCGGCTGCCCCGGCGGCAAGGAGTTTAAGGCCGTGCAGACCGGTGGTCCGTCCGGCGGCGCGCTGACCTTCAAAGACGCCGACGTACCCATCGACTACGACAACCTCCTTGCGAAGAACTCTATGATGGGCTCCGGCGGCATGATCGTCATGGACGAAGACAACTGCATGGTCGACATCGCCAAGTTCTTCCTGGACTTCACCATGGACGAGACCTGCGGCAAGTGTACGCCGTGCCGTATCGGCTCCAAGCGTCTCTATGAGATCCTGAGCAAGATTACCCACGGCCAGGGCACCGAAGCCGATTTCGAGAAGCTGAAGAGCCTCGCCGTCAACATCAAGGACACCGCCCTGTGCGGTCTCGGCCAGACCATGCCCAACCCGGTTCTGTCCACCATGAACACC
>JAAZOO010000460.1 GCA_012797715.1 Geobacteraceae bacterium
GAGCGGGCGGCGTCCTCCGGCGAGAGCTCCTCTTCCCCGTTCTCCCCGACCATCTTCACATAGCCACCGAGCGGAAATGCGGATATGCGGTACTCCGTCTCGCCGATCCTCTTCCCCACAAGACGCGGACCGAAACCGAGGGAAAATTTCTCTACACCCACGCGGAAGAGCTTGGCAAAGAGGAAATGGCCGAACTCATGGATGAAGATAAGGACTCCGAGAACAATGATGAACGATAGAATGCTTGTCATGGGATTCTCCCTACAGGGCCAGCAACTCCTTGGCTTTGGTGCGTCCCCATCGATCTGCATGGAGGACCTCCTCGATGGAGGTGAGCGCATGGGGCTGGTGTGCGTCCATTGTCCTTTCAATAATCCGGGCGATATCGAGAAAGCGGATGGAGCCCGAGAGAAAGGCTTCCACCGCAACCTCATTGGCGGCATTCATGACAGCCGGCATACTCTCCCCATCAGCAACGGCACGGTACGCGAGCTTCAGCGCCGGGAACCGCTCCATATCGGGCTCGAAAAACGTAAGGGAACCGAGTTCGGCGAGATTGAGACCCCGCACGCCGGTCGGTACCCGTTCCGGCACGGTCAAGGCATAGGCGATGGGCGCCTTCATGTCAGGCGTCCCCAACTGGGCCAGTACGCAGCCGTCCACGTACTCCACCAGGGAATGGATAATGCTCTGGGGGTGGATGACAACCGACACCTTCTCCACCGGCACCTGGAAGAGCCATTTCGCCTCGATCACCTCAAGACCCTTGTTCATCATGGTGGCGGAATCGATGGTGATCTTTTTCCCCATGCTCCAGTTGGGATGGTTCAGGGCATCTTCGATGGAAACCTCGGCCAGCTTCCGGGATGGATACTGGAAGAACGGGCCTCCGGAAGCGGTGAGGATGATGCGCTTCACATCTTCGATACGATGCCCCCGAAGGGATTGAAAGACCGCGCTGTGCTCGCTGTCCACCGGATAGAGGCTGACCCCGTGCTCCTTGACCATTTTCAGGATCAGGTGGCCGGCGGTCACGAGAGTCTCCTTGTTGGCAAGGGCCACATCCTTGCCCGCCCTGATGGCTGCAACCGTCGGCACCAGTCCGGCGGCCCCGACAATGGCGGCGACCACCATGGTCGCATCGGAAGCCGTTGCGGCAGCAATCATTCCGGGAATTCCGGAGAGGATCTCGGTTCCTGTGCTCCGCACCATGCCGCGCAGTTCCCTAGCCGAATCTTCTGAAATGACCGCGGCGACCTGGGGATGAAACTCCTCGATCTGTTTCTTCAGCAACTGAAGATTGTTGCCGCCGGTGAGCGCCACGACATGGAATCTGTCACGATGGGCAGCAACTATCTCCAGGGTGCTGACGCCGATGGAACCGGTCGAACCGAGTATGGAGAGCTTTTTCATGATATTCCTCAATTCAGCGAACCGTCGGGACTTCCGGTCCTCAGGGGAAAAAATATCGTGCGTAGACGTACAGTGTCGGGGCCGCGAACAGGACACTGTCGAGTCGATCCAGCATTCCGCCGTGACCGGGGAAGATACCGCCGCTGTCCTTGACCCCGAAACTCCGCTTCAGAAGGGATTCGAACAGATCGCCCAGCTGCCCCAGCAGACCTGCCAGGCAAGCTGTCGCAATACAGTCGAGCGGGGTAAGGTGGGAAAAGAATGTTGCCTTTGCCAGAAACGACCCCGCAACACTCCCCGCGAGCCCGCCGACCATACCTTCAACGCTCTTCTTGGGGCTGACGAGAGGATACAGCTTCCTCTTCCCAAAGGAGCTTCCCACATAAAAGGCCGCCGTGTCTCCCGACATGACGATGACCAGCAGAAGGAATATCCACCGGATTCCGTGCGGCAGGTCCCGCATCAGGACCAGGTAGGACATGAGGAGGGGAATATAGAGAATCCCCAGGAGGAATAACGCCGTTTCACAGGCGGCCTCCTTGATATCTTTGATGCAAAGGAGAGAAAAGAGACCGAAAAGGAGAACGCACATGGTCATGGCAAGGTGAACGGGGAGAATCGCGGAGATCAGCGAAACAAAAAAAGCGCCGCCGACCAGTGACGCGAGCATGCCCCCGGTCCGGCGGCCGGGCAGGGCCATGCGATAATACTCCATCATGCCAACGAGTGAGAGAACCAGTACGAAGCACGAAAACGCGAAGGATCCCGTTTTCAGGATAAAAAATATGAGTAACGGAAGGGCTATGAGCCCCGTAATCAGGCGTTTTATGGCTCCCTCCTCTTGCGGACCTGATCGCTGATGAGTCCGTAACGGCGCTCTCGAGACTGAAAATCGGCAAGAGCGCGGTAGAATTCTTCTTTGCCGAAATCCGGCCAATTCACTTCGGTGAAGTAGAGTTCCGTGTAGGCAATTTGCCAGAGGAGAAAGTTGCTGATGCGCATCTCGCCGCTGGTGCGGATAAGAAAATCAGGGTCCGGAATATCCGCGGTGAACAGGTAGCGACCGAAAAGAGCTTCGTTGATTGACTCCGCGGCGATCTTCCCCGACGCCACGTCCGCTGCAAGGCGGGAGGCGGCCGAAACGATTTCGCGGCGGGCGCCGTAGGAAAGCGCAAGGGTGAGAACCATTCCGTTGTTTCCCGCCGTCCTGGTGACGGCTTCGTCGACCGCTCCGTTCACGTCGGCGGGAAGCTCACCCCGATCTCCGATTACGTGGAACCGGATATTGTTGACCATCATCCGGGATGTCTCGCGCGCCAGGTACCTCTTCAGCAGCGCCATGAGGGAACGGACCTCCGTTTTGGGCCGGAGCCAGTTCTCCGAAGAAAAAGCGAACAAGGTGAGGTATTTGATACCCAGGAGGGAACTTTCCTCGACGATGGTCCGAACCGTCTCCACCCCCTTGCGGTGGCCGACGATTCTCTTGAGCATCCGTTCCTGTGCCCATCGGCCGTTTCCATCCATAATTATGGCGAGGTGGCGTGGCAGTTTTTCCGGATCGAGCATGTACATAGGTAGCCCTAA
>JAAZOO010000461.1 GCA_012797715.1 Geobacteraceae bacterium
GTTTGCTACAAAAGTAGGTGCATTCCGACAAAAGGCCCGGCAGGTGTTGAAAACATTGCCATGAGCACGAAGCTTTTCGACATTACAAAGCAGCTGAAAGAGTTTGTATCATCCTCCTCATCCAGCGGTCTTCTCAAGGAAACCAACGGAATATCGGGGATATCCATTATTGAGGCACATATCCAGAAACGCCGGCTGGAAACGGACGGTTCCGGCATGATCCGCATGATGGAGAGTACCGGGAGTGACTGCAACTGCATCAACATCGTGAATGTCGCGGTGGCGGAAAAGAACCGTCGCAAGGGGCTGTTCAGCGATTTTCTGGAGCTTCTGGAGACGTTCGACTACGGCCCGTGCGCTGACCCCGGTTCTGACTTCCATGTCCGGGTCGATAAGGTCATGAATCCCATCCTCGATGAGTATCTTCCGAAAAAAGGGTATTCCCGGATTCGGTCCGGCAGCGAAACCCATTATTCCTACCTCAAGGCGGTGCGGCGCGGGAAGGACCTCGGGTCCGGATTCTCTCCGGAAATCGCCGGCAGCCTTGAAGGTGCGGTGACGCACCTTCCCATCCACCAGGAGGTCATGCAAACGGCGCGGTAGTTTTCAGCGCCCTGCCCATCCGGTGACGGCAGGGATCTGCTACAGTTCCGGCGCACTGTTCGGTACCAGACAGACGATGATGAGTGGTTCGCTGCCACTGTTTTCCACGTGATGTTCGGTGTCGGCAGGCACGAACAGGCAGTTTCCGGGACCGATGTGGATCCATCGGTCACCCTGCCGGACCCTCCCCTGGCCGGCATGCACGAATTGCTCATGCTCCCAGGGGTGTCGGTGCGGCGGGATGACGCCGCCGGGTGCAACCTCGATGATGCGCATGCAGAAATTGTCGGCCCCGTCGGCCGCGCCGATGACCACCCTGCCGGTGACGCCCCGCATAGCTGCCGACGTCAGTTCCCTGGCAGGGGCGTCGTGGTAATGGATAATCTTCATCTCCCTCTCCTTTCCCGTTCCACATTATCCCGGAATTTCCGTGATGCACGGACATGCTCTTCAGAATAGCGGATTCCATGGGCAATGCAAACGGTGTACGGGTGGCATGCCGCGGCAACCGTTCCCTTTCATGATTCATCAAACTCCAAGAGGTGTCTTCGGCAGCGCAGAGGGACACGGTTCAGTTGCAGTTTCGGGTTGCTGCGGGACTCGATGGCGAGGCGTCGGAAGTAGCGCTGCCAGAGATCGGCGCACTCCCGTTCCGCTGCGGAGAGTCGAGGCGGTTCGGTCAGGGTGATGGGGAGCAGCAGTCGCCATGTTTTGCCATCGTAGGCAGCGGCGCAGGAGCGGCGCAGGTCGTGCAGTATCCAAGGGCGGTCGCCCACTCGACGGGCAAAGTGGGGTGCAAGGAATCGGATTATGTGGGCCTTCGGCTCGATGGTGGCGTAGAGGAATCCCTCCTCCACCTCACGGAACCGGACAAACCCCTTGTAGCGATGGGCTTCCGTTGCGACTCTGCGGGCCAGGCGGTTCACGGTGTTCACCCGCGTGTCGGCAAGCATGGAAGTGAGACGCCGTCCCGTCTCAATTCCGAGACGCACGTACTCCCACAGAAGCCGCTCGATTTCTTCCTGCTCGCAGGCAAATGCGTAGCACAGAGTGCGGAACGCAGACGCCGAGACCGCTGCCGAAAACTGTACGTGAAAAGCGTCCGCCCTGTCCCTGTCGGTCTCAACATCCACCGCCGGCTCCCGGAACAGGCCCCTTTCAGGCGATGTCTCGCGCAGGAATTCCGGGGACTCGGCACCTTCGGACAGACTGCGGGAAAGGGCGCACAGATATCCTTCGAAACTGCCGTCGTAACGGTACCGTTCCCTCACAACTCCCCCGTGACCGCGGAAATGTCGCCTGCGGCAGGAAACAATTCCAACTGGTGCGCCGGTGCCGTGGGCTGGGCGGGTGTCGTCAACCGGGCCAGGAGCTCCGGCGCGTCCAGCCTCACGCCACCCAGATAGCGGCCACCGGCGGTAATAAAGTATCGGGCGCGTTTCAGCACCACCCCCAGTCGTTTCAACTCTTCTTCCCCCAGTCTGCACGTCCGGCGCGCCCGCACGATGCGCTTCGCGGAACGTACGCCGATGCCCGGAACGCGCAGCAATGCCTGGTAGTCGGCCCGGTTTACCTCCACGGGAAAAAATTCCAGGTGCCGCAGTGCCCAGCCGCACTTGGGATCGATGTGCATGTCCAGGTTGGGGTGAGCTTCATCCAGGAGTTCCGAGGACGTGAATCCGTAGAAGCGCAACAGCCAGTCGGCCTGGTAGAGGCGGTGTTCGCGGAGCAGGGGAGGTGCGGGAAGGGGGGGGAGGCGACGGTCCCTTGAAACGGGCACAAAGGCGGAATAGTAGACCCGCCTCATGCCGAGGCGGTGATAGAGCCCTTCGGACAGGATCAGGATCTCCCGATCGCTCTCTGGCGTTGCCCCGACTATCAGCTGGGTGCTCTGGCCGGCCGGCGCGAACTGCGGGGCCTTGCGGGACCGTCTCCGCTCCTGGCGGGCAGTATCGATGAGGCTGCTGAGCCGCCGCATCGGTTCGATGATGGACTCGCGGGGCTTGTCCGGGGCGAGCAGTTGCAGGCTCCGCCGGGACGGCAGCTCGATGTTGACGCTCACCCGATCGGCATGGCGCCCGGCTTCTTCAACCAGCAGGGGGTCTGCGCCCGGCACGATCTTCAGGTGGATATAGCCGTTGAAATGCTCTTCCTGCCGCAGCTTGCGCGCCACCCGTATGAGCAGCTCCATGGTGTGGTCGGGCGAGGTGACCACGCCGGTGCTTAGGAACAGGCCCTCGACGTAGTTACGGCGGTAGAAGGCCGTGGTGATATGCACGATCTCGTCGGGTTCCAAGGCGGTGCGCGGAACGGGATTGCTGCGACGGTTGACGCAATAAGCGCAGTCATATATGCAGGCGTTGCTCAGCAGTACCTTGAGGAGGGAAACGCAGCGGCCGTCTGCAGTCCAGGTATGGCAGATGCCGCCGGAACTCGTGCTGCCCACACCTCCGGCAATGCCCCTGCGGTTGCTTCCTCCGGAGGAGCAGGAGACATCGTATTTTGCGCTGTCCGCCAGAAAGGCAAGGCGCTGTTCCAGGGAGAGGTGTGTCATAGTGCAATCATACCGTGATTGTATGACGGAATATGTCGCAAAGAGCGAGCGGAGGGGCACTATCGCTCAGTGACGTCCCGAAAGAATTGCAACGGTCATTCCCCGCCCTTTTAACCTAGATTCGGCAGTTGGAGGCATCCTTCGTTCTCTCCGATTGCCGTCTTTGTGCTGCTCTACGCTCATTTCACTACAGCCGATACACTCACCCTTTTTGGTTCGGACAGTATCGGCTGTGGCCGCTCCATTTCGCTAA
>JAAZOO010000462.1 GCA_012797715.1 Geobacteraceae bacterium
CCGCGAGGCCGCGGGCGCCGACATCCTGGTGGTCAACCACGCCCTCCTGCTGGCGGATGTGGCGCTCCGCTCCGAAACCGGCTACGATTCCTCGGCAATACTCCCGCCGTTTACCCGACTCATCTTTGACGAGGGACATCACTTGGAGGATACGGCAACCAGTTTCTTTTCCTCCCGCATCTCGCGCCACGGGATCCTGCAGATCCTGGGAAGGCTCCAGCACCCGCGCAAGGTCCAGCGGGGCATCCTTCCCCGCATCTCCGCCCGGCTCGGGCGGGACATACCCCAGGAACTGGATGTCCTCTACATGGAGATATCGGGCATTCTGGAAGGGAAGCTTGTGCCGGGGCGTCTCTCCCTGGCGGAAACGGTGGTCTCCGTTCTCGACTCCCTCGCCCTCTCTCTCCTCTCCTACCTGAAACATGACGGCAAAAAGGCAGGGGAGCGGAAACTGCGCCTCACCCCCGCGGTCTACGGCGATCCCCTCTGGCACGAGGCGGAACAGGCGGTGCGTCGGCTCGTAAAGGAACTGACCGACTACGTCGCCGCGCTGAAGGCATTTTTCAAGGCCTGCGATCAGCTCCCGGAAACGGTCCGGGAAAAGCTCTCCGGAGCCCTCATCGACCTCAGGGGAATCAGGGGGAGGCTGGAGGGGGTCATCCGGGACCTGGGCGTCTTCACCCTGCAGGATGATCGGCTCTGTCACTGGTTTGAGGTAACCGGGGGAGCGCGGGGGATGACCATCCGCCTCTGCTCCTCTCCCATCCAGGTCGCAGAATCCATCAAATCGGTGATCCTGGACAGATTCCGGACCGTGGTCGTCACCTCCGCCACCCTTGCGGTGGGCGAGAAGTTCGACTACCTGAAAAAAATGACGGGAATCGACCTCCTGGAGAGGGACAGGGTCACGGACCTGATCCTGGCGTCCCCCTTCGACTACGAACGCCAGGCTTTCATCGGTATCCCCGACGACATCCCCGATCCCACGGAGCGTTCCTTCATCTCCTGCCTGGAAGAGTACCTCCTGCGCGGACTTATCGTTTCCCAGGGACGGGCATTCGTCCTCTTCACCTCCTACGACCTTCTGAGCCGCGTCTTTGCCTCGATCAGGGAGCCTCTGGAAACAGCAGGACTCACGCCCTTGCGCCAGGGCGAGATCAACCGCCATATGCTCCTGAACCGCTTCCGCCGCGAGCGGAACGCCGTGCTGTTCGGCACCGACTCCTTCTGGGAGGGGGTGGACGTGCAGGGGAAGGCCCTGGAACTGGTGGTGATCACCCGCCTTCCGTTTCGCGTACCCACGGAACCAATCCTGGAAGCCCGCGCCGAGCACCTGACAGCCATGGGCGGCGACCCGTTCATGGAGTACACGGTCCCCCAGGCGGTCATCAAGTTCAAACAGGGCTTCGGCAGACTGATACGGAGCCGCGTGGACCGGGGCGCCGTGCTCATCTTCGACAGCCGTGTCTTGTCACGAAACTACGGCCGGTTCTTCCTGGATTCCCTTCCGAAGTCACGGATTACGAAAGGCGAGGGAAAAACCGTCTTGCGGGAGATGGAACGCTTTTTTCACGGATAGAGGCCCCCGGGGGGAAAGGGGGAGACCGTTCCGGAAACCGGGAAAGAGCGCTCCCGCGGCTGAAACCGGGACAAATCCGTCGCCCGAATTTCGGGAAAACGCATTGACATCGCGCCGGTATTTGGATACCCTGACAAAAGTTTTCCGCCGTCCCGCAGGCACCCGCCGTGCTTCACCGGGCCTTCCGGGAGGAATTCGATCAAGAAAAGAGAGGACACGGCCATGGGCCTGATAGATAACCCGGAGCACGCACGAAGGCTTGCCCGCGCCATCATCTCCGATGTGGCCATCTATAACAGGGAAAAGGTTGAGCAGGGCATCAGGAACGATACCATCTTCGAGTTATTGGAAAACGAACTGGAGGAAGGCCGGCAGCATTTTCAGTCCCGTGTCACTCCAGAACTGGGCGCATCAACCATTTTTGACCTCGCCATCGTCGACGTTCTTATCAAGCGCGCGGGAAGGATAGAATCCCCCATCTGGTGACGAGGCTGCGTGGACGGAACGAGTTCGGGAAAGGCGCGGTCCCTCGGGACGCGCCTTTGCTGTTTGATCGCCCGATGCCCGGCCGGGCGGACGGAGCAGGTGTAGTCTTGAAATCCGTGGAACGAATCGAATTGAACTGTACACTGGAGGATCCGCCTGAGCGGCTGGATGCATTTATCGCCGCCCGGGTTCCCGATCTGACCCGCTCGGCGGTTCACCGGCTCATCGAGTCGAAGCGGGTAACGGTGGATGGTGAAACCGCAAAGCCGTCATTGAAGCTGAAGGGGGGAGAACGCATCGCTGTCGAAATCCCTCCTCCGATCCCGGCGACTCCATCGGCGGAGGAAATTCCGCTGGATATTCTGTACGAAGACGGCGATCTGATCGTACTGAACAAACCGTCGGGAATGTCGGTGCACCCCGGCGCCGGCACTCACGGCGGCACCGTGGTCAACGCCCTTCTCGCCCACTGCGACGACCTCTCCGGCATCGGCGGCGAGATGCGTCCCGGGATTGTCCATCGCATCGACAAGGACACCACCGGCGTCATCGTTGTGGCGAAAAACGACCGCTCCCACCAGGGTCTCTCCCACCAGTTCAAGGAGCACACCATCAAGCGGGTGTATCTGGCTCTGGTATTCGGCTCTCCCAGGACGGACACGGGGCGCATCGAGTCGCCCATCGGCCGCCATCCGGTGGACCGCAAGAAGATGTCCGGATCCGCACGCCGGGGAAAGCACGCCGTCACTCACTGGAAGGTAATCGACCGTTTCGGACCGGTTTCGGTCTTGGAACTCCGCTTGGAAACCGGCCGTACCCACCAGATTCGCGTTCATCTCTCCGAAGCGGGTTTTCCCCTCCTGGGGGATCCTGTGTACGGCGGAACCGGACGTCTCTCGGGCGTAAAGGACACGAAGCTCAGATCCCTGATACGGGACCTGGGCAGGCAGGCCCTCCATGCACGTCTCCTCGGTTTCGTGCACCCCAGAACCGGCGACTACCTGGAATTCTCCGCGCCCGTTCCGGAAGACATGCAGCGAGTACTCGACTACCTGCGCAGTCGCGCAGAAGTATCCTAGAATCGGCGGGTGAATTCATCCTTCGTTCTCTTCCAACGACTTCACCTGCCGTTTTCGGATTATGAATTGTGAATGCCCAACTGAAATCACGACAGCATCTTTACAACGCGGCCCGTCGCAGGGCACCCGGAGTACGCAGAGGACTTCATACCCATAGCCGAGAATGTGATGAAAAGCTTTTCTCCCCGTCCTTTGCGCCTCCACATGCCTTCAGGCATACGTACCATTCTCCATTGTCTGTATAAAGGAGCACTTCGTGGAAATAACCAAATCCGGCAAGGTCCACTACCTGGAACCCGAACTGTTTGCCAGCAAGGACATCTCGGTCCAGGGATTCACTACCCGCCATGAGGGAGTGTCCCGCCCCCCGTACAACTCCCTGAACCTGGGGCCATCAACTCTCGACTCCCCCCATAACGTGGAAGGGAACCGGAGCATCCTGGCGCGCGCCTTCGGCTCCCGTCTGGAAAAGCTCGTTACCGTCACCCAGGTGCACGGCAGCGACCTCCTTCTCCTTGACGAGCCGAATCCCGACTTTTCCCATTTCCAGAAGCTGGAGTGCGATGGTATCATCACCAACCAGCCGGGCGTGATGATAGGCGTCTGCGTGGCCGACTGCGTGCCGATCCTCCTTCTTGACCCGGTGCGCCGCGTTGCCGCGGCACTCCATGCGGGATGGAAGGGAACAGCGGCCGGCATAGCGCGCAAGGGGGTCGAGGCGATCGTCACCCTGTTTGACGGAAGGCCCCGGGACATCCTCGCCGCCATCGGCCCGTCCATAGCCCCCTGCTGTTACGAAGTGGACGAGCCGGTTGTGGAGGCTTTCCGTGCGGGAGGGCAGATCATCGAGTCCTTCACCACGCCGGCCGGACCCGGCAAGTGGCGACTGGACCTGGTTGAGGCAAACCGGCGGCAACTGCTGCGGGCAGGCATCGGAGAGGAGAACCTGGAAGCGAGCCATCTCTGCGTTTCCTGCGAAAAGGACCTGTTTTTCTCCTACCGCCGTGACGGCGGCGATACAGGGCGTCAGATGGGATTCATCATGTTGAAGAGGTAGGATTCTCTTTTCTCTTTTTTCCTTATTTCTTTTCAGCGACTTCATGGAGTTTCCATGGCAAAGATTCTCGTTACCGGCGCTGCCGGATTCATCGGTTTCCATGTGGCGAAGTACCTTCTTGAGCGGGGTGATTCCATCGTCGGCCTCGACAACCTGAACGACTACTACGATGTCTCCCTGAAGGAGGCGCGGCTGCGGCAGCTCACCCCACGGGAACGATTCACCTTCCTGCACGGCGATCTGGCAGACCGCCGGACAATGGAGAACCTGTTCGCGGCGCAGGGATTCGACACAGTAATCCACTTGGCTGCCCAGGCAGGGGTACGCTACTCTCTTGTCAATCCCCAAGCCTATATCGACAGCAATATTACCGGCTTCTTGAACATACTTGAAGGATGCCGTCACAACGGTACGGCGCACCTGGTCTATGCCTCATCCAGCTCTGTCTACGGGGCAAACACCCGTATGCCCTTCTCGGTCCACCACAACGTGGATCACCCGGTGTCTCTCTACGCGGCCACCAAGAAATCCAACGAACTCATGGCCCATACCTACGCGAGCCTCTTCGGGCTGCCCTGCACTGGCCTCCGCTTTTTCACCGTCTATGGTCCGTGGGGACGTCCCGACATGGCCCTGTTTCTGTTCACAAGGGCGATCCTGGAGGGTAAACCCATCGACGTTTTCAACGAGGGGAAAATGAGGCGGGACTTCACCTATATCGACGACATCGTGGAGGGGGTGGTGCGGGTAACGGATCGCACGCCTGCGCCGGATCCCGAGTGGAGCGGCGACACGCCCGATCCCGGGACCAGCTATGCGCCATACCGGATCTACAACATCGGCAACAACAATCCGGTGGAACTGCTGCGGTTCATCGAGGTGCTGGAAGAAAAGCTGGGAAGGAAGGCGGTCAGGAATCTCATGCCCATCCAGCCGGGGGACGTGCCCGCCACCTGCGCCGATGTGGACGACCTGATGCGCGATGCGGGGTTCCGTCCCAAAACGACCATTGAAGAGGGTATCGGCAGGTTCGTGGACTGGTACCGTGAATACTACGGGGTCTAGGGTTCAAGAAAACCTGCCGGGTTTCGCAAACCCGGCAGGTCTCACATTTTCTTTTCACTTTTCACTTATTTTCTCTTTTTTCCTTCTTTCCTCCCGAATCATATCAACGGCCAGAAGACCCACACCGACGCAGATGGCGGAATCCGCCACATTGAAGGCCGGCCAGAAGTGCTCGTACCAGTGGACGTTGAGAAAGTCGATCACCTCGCCGAGGCGAATCCGGTCGATGAGATTGCCGACCGCGCCGGCAAAGACCAGTGCCAGACCCCAGGCCGTCAACTTCTGGTCGGGCCTGAGCTTGCGGAAGACGGCCAGGACAACGACCGCCGCCACAATCGATACGGTAATGAGAAACGGCAGACGGACGCTGCTGTCCCGGAGGAATCCGAATGCCGCGCCCTGATTGCGGGTATGGATAATCTCGAAAAAGTTTTCCACCACGGTGATGGTGCCGTGGAATTCCAGAGTGCGGACGATGAACAGCTTGGTCGCCTGGTCGAGAATGATTACCGGCAGGGCTACCCCGATCAGGAAGAGATAGCGGTTATTCATGCCACCGCCTCGATGCATTTCGGGCAGATGGTGGGATACCGGTCATCCTCGCCAATCCGCTCATCGTAGCACCAGCACCGCTCGCACTTCCCGCCCGGCGCGGCCTCGACTCGGATCGTGAGACCGGCTATCCCTTCCGCAGCCACAGTGTCTCCCGCCAGTTCATCCACCAGGTCAACCTTGGACACAATGAAAATACTCTTCAATTCACCGGCATACTCCCGGAGGAAACCGAGAAGTTCGGCCGGGGCGCTGAGCGTCACCGCGGCGTCGAGGGAATGGCCGATGGTTTTCCGGACGCGGGCCATCTCCAGAGCCTTGGAAACCTCTCCCCGCACCTTGATGATGGTATCCCACCGTTCCGTCAACCGCTCGTCACGGAATTCGGGAGCCGGCTCCGGGAAACCCGCCAGATGGACACTCTCGCAGGCCTGCTTGGGCAAGTGCCACCAAACCTCGTCGGCGGTGAAGGAGAGGACCGGAGCAAGGAGCCTGACCAGGGAATCAAGGATCCGGTAGAGGGCGGTCTGGGCGCTGCGTCGCTTGCGGGAGTCGCGCCTGCTGGAGTAGAGGCGGTCCTTGAGGATGTCCAGGTAGAAGGCGCTCATTTCCACGCTGCAAAAGGCGTTGACCGCCTGGTAGATGATGTGGAATTCATATTCGTCGTAGGCCCGCAGCACCCGCTCCTTGAGGAGCTCCGTCTGGTGGAGGGCCCAGCGGTCCAGTTCGGCCATCTCGGCATAGGGAACGCTGTCCGTGGCGGGATCGAAATCGCTGATATTCCCCAGGATGTAGCGGCAGGTGTTGCGGATGCGGCGGTAGGCTTCGGAAACCCGGTTCAGGATCTCCTGGGAGATGCTGGTATCGTCCCGGTAGTCCTGGGCAGCGGTCCAGAGGCGGAGCACATCGGCGCCGAATTTCTTGATCACGTCTTCAGGCGACACCACGTTGCCCAGGGATTTGCTCATCTTGCGGCCCGCTCCGTCCAGGACGAAGCCGTGGGTGAGGACGCTCCGGTAGGGGGCCGTACCGCGCGTGCCGGCGCCCACGAGAAGCGAGGAATGGAACCATCCCCGATGCTGGTCGCTCCCCTCCAGGTACATGTCCGCAGGGGAGGCCAGGTTGTCGCGCGTCTCCAGCACGGCGGCATGGGACACACCGGAATCGAACCACACGTCCAGAATGTCCATCTCTTTTTCCAGCTTGTCGCTGCCGCAGGCCGGGCAGGCGAAGCCGTCGGGAAGGAGCTCCCGGGCCTCCCGCTGGTACCAGACATCGGATCCGTGTTCGGCGAACTGGTCGGCCACGTGGCGCATGATCGCGGCATCGGCCACGGCCTCCCCGCATCCCTGGCAGAGAAAGGCGGTGATGGGGACCCCCCAGGAGCGCTGACGGGAGATGCACCAGTCGGGGCGTCCCTCCACCATGCCGTAGATCCGGTCCCTGCCCCAGTGGGGGATCCACGTCACCCGGTTGATCTCTTCCAGGGCCTTCTTGCGCAGGCCGTTAATCTCCATGCTGATGAACCACTGCTCGGTGGCGCGGAAGATGATGGGCTTCTTGCACCGCCAGCAGTGGGGATAGGAGTGGGTTATCTCGGCCGCGCCAAGCAGCGCGCCGACCTCGGTCAGCTTCTCGATGACGCTTTTGTTGGCCTCGAACACCGGCTGGCCGGCGAAGAACTCCACGTTTTCCAGAAACCGGCCCCGGTTGTCCACGGGGTTGTAGATGTCCAGGCCGAATTTCAGGCCCATTTCGTAGTCGTCCTGGCCGTGGCCGGGCGCGGTATGGACGCAGCCGGTGCCCGCCTCCAGGGTAACGTGCTCGCCCAGGAGGATCACCGAGTCCCGGTCGTAGAAGGGATGACGGCAGTTCTTCTTCTCCAGGACGCCCGCCTTGAACGTGGCGATGACCTCTCCCTCAACCCCGGTCCCCTTGCGGAACGCTTCCAGGAGGCCGGAGGCTACGATCAGCACCTCGCTTCCCGTATCAAGTGCCGCGTAGTCGAACTCGGGATGGAGGGATATCGCAAGATTCGCCGGGATGGTCCAGGGCGTCGTGGTCCAGATGACAACCGACACCTTCTTTCCGGACATTTCCGGGACCTGCCCTGAGATGTCATCCTTGAGGAGGAATTTCACGTAGATGGAGGGAGAACGGTGGTCGGCGTACTCCACCTCGGCTTCGGCCAGTGCCGTGACGCAGGAGGAACACCAGTGCACCGGCTTCTTCCCCTTGAACAGGCCGCCGTTTTCGGCGAACGCGGCCAGCTCCCGGGCGGTGATCGCCTCGTACTGGTAGTTCATGGTCAGGTAGGGATTCTCCCACTCTCCCAGGATGCCGAGGCGCTCGAACTCCTTTTTCTGTACCTCCACGAACTTGGCGGCATACTCCCGGCACAGCTTGCGCATCTCGGTCTTCGATATCTGGTGTTTCTTGGAGCCCAGATTCTTCTCCACCTGCAACTCGATGGGGAGGCCGTGACAGTCCCAGCCGGGAACATAGGGGGCCTCGAAGCCGTTCATCCGCTTGCACTTCAGGACGATGTCCTTCAGTATCTTGTTGAGCGCGTGACCGATGTGGATATGGCCGTTGGCGTAGGGTGGACCGTCATGGAGGATGTATTTGGGCTTGCCCCTGCCGGTCTCGGTCAGCTTCCCGTACAGTCCGATCTCCTCCCATTTCTCCAGGATTTCCAGCTCCTTCTGGGTGAGATTGGCCTTCATGGGAAAATCCGTTGCGGGCAGGTTCAATGTGTCTTTGTAATCCATGGCGTGTCCTTCCGATGTTAAAATAGAAACCCAAGAAACAAGGAACGTTCACCGTAGAGACGCAAAGGTCCCGGAATCTGAGTACATGCTCTCAAAAAGCCTCTGACAAGCGGTGACGCACACCTGATACCGCCAACGCCTCGAAACGTCTGCCGTTTTGGGTATTGCTCTGCGTACTCTGCGCCTCTGGGGTGTAGAGTATTTCCATACCTCTGGGCTATTTTCCGTATTCCGTCGTGATCACTTTGCCCGAAAGCTTGCCGATAAGCGCCGACAGCGGCGCCATGTCGTCGGAGGAATCACCCTCCACAAGCTTGATATGGGTTGCGTTGGCGGGTATCTCGCCGAAGGTGGGGTCCACAGGGAGCCAGTATCCCACGAAGCTTTCCGCCCAGCTGTGGTACAGGAACCCTTTCCCTTCCGCATAGACAAGCCCGGATACGAAGCGGGTCGGGATGCCGGCGGCACGGGCAAGGGAGACATAGAGCCGTGCGTGGGACTGGCAGTTTCCGGTCCGTTTCTCCAGGGTCTCCAGGGGAGTGCGGCTGTCGGTAACCGTATCCTCCACGTAGGCGGCAACCCAGCGGGTCAGCTTCTCCACTGCCGCCCTCGGCTCCGTTGTTCCGGAAAGGATTTCCGCCGCGCGCCGCGCCATCTCCGGATTGTCCGAGAGAATACGCTCCGATGACTCCAGGTAGCGACTCCGGTCAGCTGCCTCGGAGGACGGCCATCCACCCGATGTCGCAGCCAGATCCACGGTAAAGAGAACCTCACCGCCTTCCCGTCGCTCAACTCTCTGCACAGCATCCGAAATAAGCGGAAAACCCTCGGGAAATCCCGACAACGCAAGCGTCAGACGACGCGCAGCTGCCGGACGCTCGATGGGCGGCTCGATCCGGACCAGGCTGAAATCGAGAATCAGGTCCTTCTTGGAGAGGGCGGCGTCCGTAAGGAACGACCGCGCAGAGGCCTCGCTTTCCAGGCGGGTCTCTATCATTCCGTCACGAACCGATTCCCGGAGGGTTATGCCTGTCCCGTCAACCCATACATCATTGTCGACAAAGGGATACAGGTCATTACGCAGATGAACCGCATCCCGGCCATCCACCGTCTCGATCCCGATCACGGCAATGCGGACATCCTTCAGCGAAACCGATTCCGGGTCGAACATGGAGACACGGTATTTCTTCTTTTCCGCCACTCCCTGGAGGATTGGATAGAGATTGAGGGCAGGAGGAGGATAGACGAGGCCCTTTTTCGGAAGGGATTTAGTCTTCCGTGTCCCCACAGACTCAATGGTAACCCGGATGGCCTTTTCACCCACATCCCCGCTGACCCGCCGGGGGCTGCCGTCAACCGTCAGTGAGACGTCGAAGGAGCGGAGCGAAAGGTCGCGGTTTACCGTATAGCTCTCCCGGGCCGTCATATCACGGCTGAAACCGAGCCCGGTCATCTTGACGGCACTCTCGCTCTCGATTCGATACCCCGCGGGAACTTCCCTGATGGTCGTCACGGCAAAGCCGCTCCGCTCGTCGTTCAGGAAAATGCCGAACCAGGATTCTCCAAGGGGAAGATGCGGCGGAGTGGGCAGGGTCCGCGAAACCGCTGATGAAGGCATCCACAGGAATAGAAGGAGCAGCAGTATCGCCGGAAACACCGGCGGGAACAACGCCGGCAATGCTCTCCGCGCCATACTTTCTCTCTCCTTTTGATTGCGTAGTGCGAGATTTTATATCACAGAAAGCGCCGGACTGGCAACCGAAGAAACAGGCGAAAATAGCCGCAAAAATCCCTTGCCAAATATTTTCATCGTACATATACTATATATAGAAAATAAGACGTTGCGAGAGTCCAACGACTCTCATTATGCCCTAGCCGATCGACCCTCCTGGTCGCTAGGGTGTTTTTTTACCCTCCCTGTTTTTCAAAAAATGGATTGTGCAATTTTGCACCGTTTCGTGCCAGAGATGATACATCTCCCTTGACAGAAATAGACAAAAAACGGGATGCGTGACCTCCCATGTCTCACGGAGGGCGTTCTCCCTGCCCTTCCCTAGGGCTCGCAACAGTTTGGCACAATTATGGCATAAAATTCCAAATATACATCCACACTATGTTCTGAACCGCGCAGGGGAGACAGATATGGGAAGAATCAGAGAACATGCCCGATACAACGTGATTTCCATGAGAATCAGCGATGAAGAGCGGGAAACTCTCCAGGAAATAATGCAGACGACACAGAAGAGCATGTCCGATATCATGAGAGAGGCAATGGAACTCTTCAAGAACAAGTGGTCAAAACCCCAGGTGGAAAACAAGGCCGCCTGAAAGGCGCTCGGAATAGAAAAAGGACCGGCATGAACCGGTCCTCTTTTTTTATCGGTACTACGGCAGGTGGAATCGTCGGGGGGAAACGAAGGATACCTTCGCCTCCCGAAGGAAGACGTAAAGACTTATTTGATTCTCCAGCGCGTCCCCTGTGGCGAATCGAGCAGCACGATGTTCCTGGCCAGAAGGTCGTCCCGGATCTGGTCGCTCCTGGCAAAGTCCTTTGCCTTTCGTGCTGCCGCCCGCTCCTCGATCAGTGCCTCGATCTCCTCGCGGTTGATCCCGAGTTCCGCCAGTTTTCTCTCCCGCGCCTTCTCCAGATAGACTTCGGGCCTGGTGCGGAATATCCCCAGCACCGCCCCGGCTTCCTCCAGAACGGCCGACGCATGTGACAGGATCGATTTCAGCGCTTTGGAAGGCTTTCCACTTTCGGCAAGCGCCCGGTTCACCGCGCGGACCAGGTCAAAGATGTTCCCCAGCACCTGAGCCGTGTTGAAATCGTCGTCCATTGCCTCCCGGAAGCGCGCCGGGAAACCCTCCGTCTTCTCCAGCAACTCCCGCTCCGCCTCGTTCAGGGACTTTGCGTCGATCTTACCCGCATCGCCTCCAGCCCCCGATCCCAGCTCCTCCAGGCTCGCCAGTGCGGTGTAGATCCGGTCGAGACCGGCCTCAGCCTCGTTCATGTTCTGTTCGGAAAAGTCCAGGGGCGACCGGTAATGGGCGGTCAGCAGGAAAAAGCGGAGCACCTCCGGGTCATACTTCTCCAGGACCTCCCTGATGGTGAAGAAATTTCCCAGGGACTTGCTCATCTTCTCGGAGTCGATATTGACGAAGCCGTTGTGGAGCCAGTATTTCACGAACGGCCTTCCGGTAGCGGCCTCGGACTGGGCGATCTCGTTTTCGTGGTGGGGAAAGACCAGATCCTTGCCGCCGCCGTGGATGTCGATGGTCTCCCCCAGGAAGCGCATGCTCATGGCCGAGCACTCGATGTGCCATCCCGGACGCCCTTTTCCCCAGGGGGAATCCCAAGAGGGCTCTCCCGGCTTGGCCTCCTTCCAGAGAACGAAGTCCATGGGGTGCTTCTTCCTCTCGTCCACCTCGATGCGGGCGCCGGCCTTCATGTCGTCCAGGTTCCGCTTGGAAAGCTTCAGGTATTCGTCGTATTTTTCGATGCTGAAGTAGACGTCCCCTCCCGACTGGTAGGCGAAGCCTTTCTCCACCAGGGTCCGGACAATGCCGATGATATCCTCGATATGCTCGGTAGCCTTGGGCTCGAAAGTGGGCTTTGCCACCCCCAGGAGTTCCATGTCGCGGTCGAACTCGCCGATGAACCGCTCCGTAATCTCCCTGAAGTCCACCCCTTCCCGGTTGGCCCGGTTGATGATCTTGTCGTCCACGTCGGTATAGTTGCGGACATAGGTCACGTCAAAACCGATGTGCCGCAGATAGCGGTAGATGACGTCGAATACGACGTTGGCGCGGGCGTGGCCGATGTGACAGTGGTCGTATACCGTTACCCCGCAGACATACATGGAAACCTTGCCTGGGGTGCGGGGGATGAACTCCTCTTTCCTGCCGGTGAGGGTGTTATAGACTCGAAATGGCATAAAAAACCTCATTAAGGCAATTTTGAATGCTGAATTTTGAATGATGAGGTAAAAGGCCCAGGGTCTGTTTCAATTCAAAATTCGCCACTTAAAATTCAACATTGTTCATTTTGTTTTGGCCCAGGAATCCCGCAGGGTGACGATGCGGTTGAAGACCGGCGCGCCGGGACGCGAATCCGCGGCGTCCACGGCGAAATACCCCTGCCGCTCGAACTGGAAACGGCTGCCGCCGGATGCCGCGGCCAGGGAGGGCTCCAGGCGGCATTCGGTCAGGGTCCTGAGGGATTCGGGATTGAGAAAGCTCTTCCAGTCCGGCCCCTCCCGGTCGCTGCCGGGCTGGGGCACCGTGAACAGGCGGTCGTAGAGGCGCACCTGCGCGGTGACCGCATGGGGAG
>JAAZOO010000463.1 GCA_012797715.1 Geobacteraceae bacterium
GAAGAACTGGTGTTCGGCAAATACGCACCCCCGCCCGTTAAGGGGGCTGCCGTTACCATCGGCATCCCGGCATCCCTTCTCACAAATACCCTCTATCCCTTTTATGCGCGCTTTTTCACCTCCCTGGGGATTCGCGTCGTGCCCGGCCTGGAACCCTCTCCCGAGGGAATGGAAGCTCCCGGGTCGGCATTCTGTTTTCCGGTGCTTTTGAGCCACGGATTTGTTCACGGCCTCCTGCACAGGGACGTGGACTATATCTTCATCCCCTTCGTGAAAAACCTTTCCGTGGAAACCAGTGACGAGGCCAACTGTACCTGTCCCTTCGTCCAGGCGGATCCGGACTACCTGCGGGCAGCATTCCACGATGACCTCGCGCCGAAGCTTCTCACCCAAGTCCTGGAGTTCGATAATCCGGAACTTCTCCGATCCGCGTTCATTTCCCTTGCCGGGCGGCTCGGTTTCTCCGAGTCGAAAGCAGTCCGGGCATTCACGGAAGCCCGTGAATCATTCGACTCCATGAGACGCGAAATGCTGGACCTGGGCAGGGAATTCCTCCGGAGCCTCCAGCCGGGCGAAAGCGCCATCGTTCTGTTCGGACGCCCCTACAACGCCTTCAGCCGCTTCGGCAACATGGGAATCCCCCACAAGTTCGCAAGCCGCGGGTACCGCGTGATTCCCCACGACTTTCTCCCCCTGGAGGAACTGGGTGGAGAAACCCACCCCCGGATGTTCTGGGCCACCGGTCAGGGGATCATGCAGGCAGCCGCATACGTGCGGAGCTCTCCGAACCTGTTCGGCGCGTTCATCACCAACTTCAGTTGCGGTCCGGATTCATTCATCACCGGCTACTTCCGAGACCTCATGGGCCGTAAACCTTCCCTCACCCTTGAGATCGACGCCCACACCGCCGATGCGGGCATCGACACCAGGATCGAGGCCTTTCTCGACGTAATACGGGGATACCGGGAGCTGGGACTGGGGGAGGAAGATCCGGACGATTTTAGGCCAGCCCGGATGATAGTTGCCGACGGTGAAAATTTCGTTGAAACCGGCGACGGCCGCCGCTACCGGCTTACCGACCCGGAAGTCCATCTCATTCTCCCCTCCATGGGAGAAACCATTGCCCGCTGTCTCGCCGCTGCCATGCGGTTCGCAGGCATACGGGCCACGTCGCTCGAACCGCCCGGGCCCCGTGAAATGACCCTCGGCAAAGGTCTTGCCACCTGCAAGGAGTGTCTCCCCCTCATACTGACGGCGGGGTCTCTGGTGAAATACATCAACGAGTCGCGACGCACCGGGGAGATACTCGTCTATCTGATGCCCGAGACGGATGGCCCCTGCCGCTTCGGACAGTACAATGTCTTCATGAAAAACTATATCAGGAAACACCGCATTCCCGACGTTGCCCTCCTCTCCCCCTCCTCGCAGGACGGATACGAAGGTCTGCCCGCCAAGCTGTCGCGGCGGGCTTGGCTTGCGCTCTCCATATGAGACGGTCTGGAAGAGATCCGGGCAGCCATCCTTGCTCTTGCGGACGACAGGGAACGGGCACAGGCCGCCTTTGAACGGGCAACCGATCGGATAGTCGGTAGTATTGCAGCGGACACCTACGGTCGTCTCATGAAAACGTTGCGGGAAGAGATGGAAGGGCTTTCCACGCTTCGCACGAAACAGGTGCTAAAGGATGCAACACGTATCGCCCTGGTGGGGGAGATATTTGTACGCCGGGATGATTTCTCACGCCAGCACCTGGTGGAGAAACTGGCACGGAAAGGAGTGGTGGTCAGGACAGCACCTGTCACGGAATGGCTCCACTACACCGACTACTGCATCGCACAGGGTCTGAACGGACCCGTTTCGCTCAGGAAACGGCTGGCCATGCAGGTGAAGAAGATGGTGATGCGCAAGGATGAACGACTCATCGGCCGCCTCCTTGCGCTGTCCGGTTTCCACGACGGCCGCCACATCCAGGTGGATCACCTGGTATCCCGGGGTTCATCCCTGCTCCACCCACAGATGACGGGTGAAGCGATCCTCACCATCAGCCCCGCGTTGACAGAGGTGGGCGATTCCGCCCACGGCGTGATCAGCATCGGACCGTTCGGCTGCATGCCGTGCCGTATCGCGGAATCAATCCTTACCTACCGCCTCGTGGAGGAAAAAGAGAATTTCTCACTGGACAAGGGAGACTTCTGGGCAGCCAACAAGGACCGGCTCCCCCTCCCCTTCCTTGCCATCGAAAGTGACGGCAACCCGTTTCCGCAACTGGTGGAAACGAGGCTGGAGAGCCTCCTGCTCTCGGCAAACCGCCTGAAGGAAAGCCTGCCGGGCGCATGAAAAACCGTGGTGCGGGCTGTAGTCGCGATGTCGGCAGCCCGCCCCTCAGAACTCCTTCACAATCAACTCCTCAACGTCCCTCCTCTCCGACCGCTGATCCGTCCTTTTCGGGTGCCCGACAGCCAGCACCGCCATCAACTCGAGGTCTGCCGGCAGGTCTAATGCGGACCGCACCGCATCCGCATTTTTCAGGATTTCTCCCAGCCAGACCGCGCCGAGCCCCATGGCATGGGCAGCCAGAAGCATGTTTTCCAGGCAGGCGCCCATGGCCTGGTAATCCTTCACATGGTGGTACATGGCAGTGCGATCGATAAAGACCGCCACGGCTACCGGCGCTTCTTCCAGTATCCGGCTGTACCTGGTGAGACGCGCCAGTTCTCCCCTCTTTTCCCGATCCCGCACAATGACAAAGCGCCAGGGCTGGTTGTTCAAACCCGACGGCGCCCAGCTTCCCGCCTTCACCAGCTCCAGCACATGCTCCCTCGTAACCGCATCAGCGGTAAAATCCCTGACGCTTCGCCGCGTATAGATACCTTCCAGAATGTCCATTCCCTCCTCCTCGCCTTTCTCACGGCATACGGATGCCCGCCTTGCAAAGGCAGTGTTGCATGGTAGTATACTGTATACCTTCCTTTTCCCAGATGCCCGGTTCACACGTTACGGAAAGCCGCCCATGAGAACAGCTCTCGTTTTCCCGCCGTTCTACCTCCCGTCCCTCTACAATCTTCCACCCCTGGGACTCCTGAATCTTGCCGCAGTCCTGCGCCGGTCGGGGCATGACTGCGCCGTGATCGACCTCGTCCTGGCCGTCCGCCTGGGAAAGCTTCCCATGGGAGCATCCATCTATGAAGAGTCGGCGAGGATGATTCTCCGGGAGGAACCGGACCTCGCGGCCTTTTCCGTCCAGTGCGCCACCTTACCGGCCGTTCTCCGTATCGCTGAACGGCTCCGGAAGAAAAAGCCCGATCTGCGTATCGTGCTGGGAGGACACGACGCGTCATTCGTCGCTGAACGGGTACTGGAGCGTTTTCCCTGGATAGACGCCGTTGTAAGGGGTGAAGGAGAAATAACGTTCCGCGAGCTTGTCTCCGCCTATGCTTCAACCGGCGTGGCGGAGGGTATCGCGGGCGTCACCTGGCGGCGCGGTCCCCATCGTGTCCGCAACCCGCATCGGGACCTGATCTCGGACCTGGACGAACTCCCCTCCCCCGACTACTCCCTCGTTCCTCATCTGTCCGTGTACCGGGACGCCTGCGGAATTCCCCGCTCTGTGGCCATTGTGGAAGCCGGACGGGGATGCCCCCATCGCTGTGTCTACTGCTCCGAATCGAGGCTGTGGCGCCGCCGCTCCAGGACCTTCTCCATCCCCCGCACCGTCCGGGAGATGCGGCGTCTGCGGGACGACTTCGGCGCGGAATGCTTCCTTCTCGCCTATGATCAGTTTACGTCGGACCGGGCCTATGTGGAATCATTCTGTTGTGCCGTCATGGAGGAGGGGCTGAACTCGACGCCCTGGTACTGCATCTCGCGCCTCGACTCGGTGGATCGGCCGCTGCTTCGCCTCATGCGGGACGCGGGGTGCGAGTCCATGTGCTACGGCATCGATTCCGGTTCCGAACGGACACTTGCCTTTATCGGCAAACGGATCGATCCCGGCATCCTTTACCAGAGGGTCCGCGAAACAACGGAAGAAGGGATGACGCCCACCCTGAGTTTCGTTATCGGCTTTCCAGACGAAGAACGGGAGGATATCGACGCGACCCTCACTCTTGCGCTGCAGGCCGGGATCCAGGGGAACAGCAACCTTCTCATCCAGCTTCCCACGGTCCTGCCCGGAACGGAACTCCACCGGCGCTACGGCGACCGGCTCGTGCGCACGGCCGACACCTATTTTTCCCTGGGACTCGAATTCGACAACGGACGGCGTTTGGAGGAGGACAACCGCCTCATCGAGTCTGATCCGCTCATTTTCAGCGCGTTCCACAATCTCCCCTGCGCGGGTCTTCCCCTGCAGGAACTGGAGCGTATCGCATTCTGGTTTCCCCTGATCGCCGCTGTCTATCCGAAATCGTTCCTTCTCCTTTCCCTGGCGATCGAAAAGTCCGTCAGCGCGCTGTTTGCACTGTTCATGGAATACGTGGCGGACGGGGAAGGGCGCCCGGAGCCCTCTCTCTCTTCTGCAGATTGCCTCCGGCACTTTCCGGTCTTTTCCGAAAGCCTGCTCACGGAAAAAAAGGGACAATCCTGGCAGCACCTGCCGGACGTCGTGCTCTACGAATCGTCAGCGCTGGAAGCGGGCATCGCCCAGTCCAAGAAAACCACCGGAACCGCCGACACGAGCAGGATGGAGGAGCGGTTCCCCATCAGGAACCATTCGGCAGTAGTCCGGAATTTCCGGCACAACCTCCCCGCCGTCATCAACGACCTGAAGGGAGGCATCTTCCGGGAGCGGTACAAGGAGGAGCCCACAATCCTGGTATTCGCACCCAGTGGACAGGGGGTTGAGGTAACGGAGATAAACGAATTCGGCCGTGACCTACTGGAGCTGAGCGACGGTTCCTGGAACATGGACGAGATTGCACGGATTCTCTTTCTTCGCTTCGGTACGGGCATGGATGTCGCCCGTTTCAGAGAAGAATGCGACGAAGCCCGTGCTGCGCTCGTTGCAGGCGGTCTGCTGCAGAAAACGGGCGCCACCCCCCTGGAAAGGAGGTGATCCCATGCTGAAAATCAAGAAAGTCGAAAGCAAATCCCTGACCGGCGCCGTTTGCCACGGTCCTTCCTGCCACGCTCCGACATGTCATGCCCCGGTCTGCCACGCGCCGGTCTGCCATGCGCCCGCATGTCACGCGCCCGCATGATGCGCGCTGAAACGTGAAGGGCGGATCGGGCACTCCGGTCCGCCCGCTTTTTTGCACGCCTGGACATGGCCGGGGTGGTACTCGGACAAAGTTTTCAGCATTCTTCTTCCAGCATTTCCCGTGAGGGCGCCTGCCGCCATGGAAATCAAAGCACCTTTTCCCGTTATCGACGCCCATGTAGACCTCCTGTACGACCTGCTGCGCCATCATCCCGAAACCCGCTGGGAGGATCTGCCGGGCACGGCATGGGTCAGCCTGCCGAAACTGGCGCTCGGCGGGGTGCGGATCATCGTCTCGGTCTTCTACTGCGAGGATTCCCATAACGGTCCGGAGCGGTCGGCGGACAACCTTCGCTTTCTCCTGGGATACTCCGAAAGGTACCTGAACATGCTGACGGGAGTCCATACCGGCGTGGAGCTGGCGGACTGCTTCCACAGCGCGGGAAACCCGGGAGCGCTGCGTCTTCTGGAAAACGCCGACGCACTGCTGGAATACCCTCCCGAAGCCCTGAAGAGCAAGGGGTTCCGGATCGTGGGACTGACACACGCGGGGAAAAACAGGATAGGAGACGGCAACAACGTAGCCGATCCCGGAGGGCTCACCCGCGAAGGACGGGCTCTGATCAGGAAACTGGATCGACTGGGATTCGCCCTCGACGCCGCACACCTGTCCGAACCCTGCTTCTGGGAAGCCGCAGACACCTTCACCGGCCCGATTCTCTCCTCCCATACCGGGCTGCGGGCCTTCTGCGACACCCCTCGCAACCTTGGCGACAGACAGATTGGCACCATCCTTTCCAGAAAGGGTGTCATCGGCCTCTCCGCCTTTCCCGGCATGCTTGCCGAAAACGGACAGGCGGACTGTTCCGCTCTGTTCCGCCAAATCGATTGGCTGGCGCAGAAATTCGGGGCAGACGGTGTAGGCCTCGGTTCCGACTTCGGCGGCTTCGACACCGTGTGCCGGGGTTTCGAGGATCACTCCCGGATCCCGGAACTCGCCGCAATGCTCGCCCACGCCGGATATCCGGACTCGGCAATCGCCGGGATTCTCGGTGGAAACTGGTTCCGTTTCTTTTCCTCTCTCCTTGACGGATAAGCCGGGAGCAGCGGTGGCCATCCCCCGGGGAGAATGGCTGTACCGCAATCACCTGCTCGGGCTGTAGTGCCTCTTGAGCCAGCGGCTCAGGCCGTCCAGCCCCGGAAACAGGACCCGCTCATTCACGTTTGCCTGATCGAGCTTGTCGCGTATTTCCAGTTTCAGAGATGCCGGGATGATTATTTTCCGGGCCAGTTCCGGATGTGATTCCAGCCAGTCGTCCAGCGCCATGCTCGGATCGGACATGACCGAGCAGAAAGCGAATTGATTGACGATGCGATCATCGATGGACGGGGGCTCGAAGAATATGACCACCGTTTCGCCCGAGCGGACATCAAGCGCATCCAGAGCGTTCAAGGAGTTAATGGAATCGTTCATGAGTTGAAGGGTCATCACATTGGCTCCCTCTTCCTCAAGCCTGTCCCTCATGAACTGCGGCAGCAATTCATGGGCCTTCACGTAGTTGACCGCCCAAATCACCCCGTCCAGATTGAACTTGTCGATATTCGCCGTGGCAAAATGCATCGCCACAAACGGAGAATAGGTCCAGTCAAGGATACGGGTCGGAAGCCCGAAGTGCTGGGCCACGGAAAGCCAGTGCCAGAGCGAGTCCCGCTGCACGACGCTCAGGTGGGCGTATTTTCTGAAATTTCGCAAAAGATGCCGCTCCAGCTTTACGTAATCCCCCCCGAGACGGATCAGCGTCGTTTCGAGCCGGTACGCAGCGTTGGACAACCCCCTGAACGCGAAACGGGAACGAAAACGCCCGATCTTCTCATTCCATGAATCCGCGAATAGCTCTCGCTGAAGCTCTTCCCAAGAATGGACGGTAATTACTTCCATGACGTCTGTTCTCCTTCACCCGAACTTATACAATACCGCCGGAAACAAGGCAACCGGGGAAACAACTCCGCTTCCTCGCCAGAAAACCACCCGATGCTACCTGTTCCCTTCGTACTCGCCTCCAGACGCACGCTACTTTCTTTCACACACTTCACTCCCTTTTCCTCAGATAATCCCGTGCAAGGGTCCGCCGGGTGCGCCCAATGCGTCGACCCGCTTCTCAATTTCCGGGTCTTCCATGAGCTGCGGCGCATGATGGGGCTTGATGCGGGCATCAACGACCAGCGGCCCGCGGCATCCCCAGTGCTTGCACTGCTGAAAAGCGCCGACGCCATACAGGTCGTCGGCAGGGTTGGAACGGGTAAAGGTTACCCACAGAAAGTTGTCGAGAGTACGGGCGGTGAAGTCGCTGTCATCGACCACCACAACGAGAGGGAAACGGGACAGGGGACCCTTCTCGTCAAAGAAGGCGCAAAAAGCGGCCATATCCGGGGCGGCGCATTCCCGGTATTCACGGCATGCCGGCCCGCGCACCGCGAGAACTCCCGGCAGGCAGACGCGCGGCTCATGGAAACCTTCCGGCAGGCGAAGATCACCCGGAAGCTCCTGTGGCAGCACCCTGACAGCCGGACCGGACGCGGCTACGACCGCCTTGGAGCCTTGGTTGAGGGCTGGTCCCGTATAGTCCAGGGTGTCGATGGTGGTGCATGTCTGGAAGTGGAGATCGCGCCGCCAGTCGACTCGCTCCAGGAGATGGCGCAGGAAGGAAGGGGTATCTCCCGCTTCGAGAAGGGGGTTGTCCTCCCCTGCCGCAATGAAGAGGTACTTGGAGAGGGAGAGTTGACCCTGCCCCAGGATGGCATTGGCGAGAGTGAGCAGTTCCATGGGCCTCCGTTCACGGCTGTAGGGAACGTACCGCTCGCTCCCCACGGCCAGGAGCAGGGCATGGACACCGGAAGCATCCACGGCATGGACACTCTTTACCCCCGGAATGACGGACGAAATGACCGGTCCCATCAGGTCGTGGATGAAGGCCCCGAACACGGAATCTTCCTGGGGGGGACGACCGACCGTGGTGAAGGGCCAGATGGCACCGTTCCGGTGAAAGACGTTCTCCACCCGGATCACGGGAAAGTCGTGGCTGAGGCTGTAATAGCCGATGTGATCGCCGAAGGGGCCTTCAGGAAGGAGCCGGTCGTGTTCTATCACTCCGGTAATGCAGAAATCGGCCTCGGCCGGGATGGGAAGCAGGCCGGGACAGGGGATCATCCGCACCCTCCTCCCCCCCAGAAGCCCCGCGAAGGCAATCTCCGGCACTCCTTCCGGCAGGGGCATGACAGCGGCAACGGTCAGGGCGGGAGGTCCGCCGACGAAAATATTGACCTTCAGGGGAACTCCCCGCTGCAGGGCGTCGGCATGGTGAGCGGCAATGCCCCGGTGAATCTGGTAATGGATGCCGATTTCCCTGTTCCGGACATAGTTTCCTCCCGATATCTGCACCCGGTACATCCCCAGGTTTGACCCCCTCCATCCGGGGGAGGACGGGCTTTCCGTATAGACCTGGGGAAGAGTGATAAAGGCGCCGCCGTCATCGGGCCATGATTTCAGGTGGGGAAGGCAGCTGATCGAAGTCCTGTTTGCCAGAACCGGCCCGGAGCGGACCATTCGGGGAAAGATATGCGGAAGTCGACGTACCAGCCCAAGACATCCAAGGGGATTTTTCAGCACGGATAGCGGCTCCCTGTTCAATGCAGTGATTTCCTCCACCGCCCGAAGGGTGTCCCGGAACAGAAAACGGATGCGCGCCATCGTACCAAACAGGTTCCCCAGCAGGGGAAAAGCGCACCCCTTGACCCGCGTGAAGAGCAGCGCCGGACCGCCGGCTCGATAAACGCGTCTCTGCACTGCCCCCGCCTCCAGGCAGGGATCGATTACCCGTTCGATTCTGAGCAGTTCCCCGTGCCGTTCAAGATCCCTGACACACTCCTGCAGGTTGCGATACCCCACCCTTGCCACCCCTGTCCTTGGCTCCCGGCCTGTTGTAAAACGCCGTTATTGCGGTTTTCATGAAGATATGGTATGTGTATTCGATTTTTACGGGACCCCTCCCGCCAAGTCAACCACTAATAACGATTCGGAGACCGGCGGAAAGTGATTCTCTTCCGGTGAGCGCAGCCTCACCCCCATGGCAGCGCTCATGGGATGACGCGACCCCCCCCTGCAGGAGTACCCTGCCGTAGCCAAAGGAGATTACCGTTATGAAAACGAACAGCGTTCTGTGGCTTCTCACCCTTTTCCTGGCCTTTCCATCCCTCTCCCTGGCAGCGCCGCCGGTAAAGATCGGGGTGATAAACTCCATGACCGGACCCGAGGCGCCCATCGGCGAGAATCTCACGAACGGCATCAAACTGGCGCAGGAAGACCTGAAAAAGAAGGGCATCGCCGTAGATCTGAAATGGGAGGATGACACGGGCAAGCCGCAGATCGCCATGAGCGCCATGGAAAAACTGGCGACCCGCGACCAGGTCGCCGGTGTGGTCGGTCCCTACACGTCAGCCTGCGCCAACGCAGTCTCGAAGCTGGCGGGGAAATACCGGGTCCCTCTCCTGGTCCCGGCCGCTGCGAAGGAAGAGATAACCCGGCAGGGCAACATGTGGGTCTACCGGCTGAACGCCCCTGCCGACGTCTATGCCTCGGTGCTTATCGACGCCATGCTGACACTCGGAAAACCGGCCACCATGGCGCTTATCTACGAGAACACCGACTTCGGCACCTCCACCGCCACCACGGCAAAGGCGTATGCCGTGCGGAAGGGAATCCGGATCGTGGCCGACGAATCTTACTCCAAGGGGTCACCCGACTACCGTTCCACCCTCACCAAGATCAAATCGAAGAACCCTGACCTGGTCTTCATGGTTTCCTATGTGGCGGACGCCATTCTCATCATGCGCCAGGCACGTGAAATCGGCCTCCAGCCCAAGGCGTTCCTCGGAGGCGGTGCGGGTTTCACAACAGCCGAGTTCGCACGGGAAAAGGTCATTTCCAACAATGTCTTCTCCTCCACCCAGTGGACCGATGACGTGAACTGGCCCGGCGCATCTGATTTCGGCCGCAGGTACAAGGCGAGATTCGGCAAGGAGCCGACATACCACGCTGCATGCGCCTATGCCGCAATGATGATCATGGCTGAAACCGCCTCGAAGAACGGGGGAGAGCGGGAAAAGACCCGCGCCGGCCTGAAGAGCGGGGTGTGGAACGGCATCATGGGCGAGGTTCGCTTCAGCGATTACGCCGGTTTCACAAACCAGAACAACCACCAGATGCTGGTGCAGCAACTGCAGAACGGCCGGTACGAGACCGTGTTCCCGGCAAAGTTCGCCACCAAGAAGCCGGTGTACCCCTTCCCTGCCTGGCGGTAGAGACTGACGCCCCTGCCCGCACGCTGCCCGGCTAGCGTGCGGCAGAGCCCCCCGGAGAATCATCCATGGACAGTTCCTCTCTACAGCCGTTGCTCCTTTTCGTTCAGTCGCTCATCAGCGGCATCCTCGTAGGAGGCGTGTATGCGCTCATCGGAATCGGGCTGACCATTATCTTCGGGGTAATGCGGATCATCAACTTTGCGCACGGCGATATCATGATGATCGGCATGTACCTGACCTTCAACCTGTTTACCCTGGCGGGTGTCGATCCCTTCCTCTCCCTTGCCGTCTGCATCCCCGTAATGTTTCTGTTCGGAGGTCTCCTGCAGAAGGTGTTCATCAACAGGATACTGACCGCCCTCCCACAAAACCAGATACTCCTGACCATCGGATTGGGCCTTGTCATGAGCAACACGATGATGCTGATCTATACATCCGATTATAAAATACTGACCACGGATTACTCTTCAAGCAGTTTTTCCCTGCTGGGCATCTCCGTTTCCCAGCCCCTTGCCATTTCCTTCATCATCACGGCCGTCATCACCGCAATCCTCTATTGGTTCCTGATGGAGACAGACATGGGACAGGCAATCCGGGCCACCGCGCAGGACCGGCAGGCGGCCCAGCTCATGGGCATCAACGTGAAGCGCATGTCTATAATCGCCTTCGGTCTCGGATCCGCGCTGGCGGGCACTGCAGGTGCGCTCATTTCTCCCACCTACTATATCTTTCCCCAGATTGGGAGCACCTTTACCCTGAAGGCATTCGTCATTACCGTCCTCGGCGGCATGGGAAGCGTTATCGGCGCCACGCTGGGCGGCATTTTGATTGGTATCGCCGAATCACTGGGCGCGGTCTACATCTCATCGGGGTGGAAAGAGGTTCTGGTCTACGTCATCTTCCTGCTCGTTCTCCTCTTCAAGCCCTCGGGACTCCTGGGCAAATCGCGCATGTGACGGGAAGGAACCATGAGTAGTATCGGTGAAATAATCGGCACTATCCGTACCGTATCTCCCCTGTCCCTCCTCATCTTCCTCGCGGTTACGGTCGCATTGCTCCTGTTTCCCTCTCTGGTGAACAGCCCCTATGCCCTGCATCTTATGATCCTCATCTTTCTGAGCGTGATCATGGGAGAAAGCTGGAATATCCTTGGAGGGTATGCCGGACAATACTCGGTCGGCCATGCCGCATATTTCGGAGCCGGTGCCTATACCACCTTGATGCTGATGCAGTTCAGGGAGATTCCCCCGTGGTACGGCGTGCTGGCGGGCATCGGGGTTTCCATCCTTGTTGCGCTCGCTATCGGCTCCATCTGTTTCCGGCTCAGAGGCCCCTATTTCGTGCTCGCGTCCATAGCAGCTACCGAGATTCTGCGTCTCACCACCCTCAACCTGAAGGAGATAACCAACGGCGCGGAAGGAATTCTGGCAACCGACATCCCGCCGCTCCGGATCGGCACGTTCCTTGTCACCGATTTCGCGACAAAGGTTCCCTTCTACTATATCGGATTGGTTTTTGCCTTGTCGATCATTGCCGTCACCTGGATTGTACAGCACTCCAAGATCGGCTACTGTTTCCAAGCAATCCGTGAGGATCAGGACGCAGCCCATTCACTGGGGATAAATCCCAGTTTCTACAAGAACCTTTCCCTGGCCATATCCGCGGCGTTCACTTCCCTGGCGGGAAGCTTCTATGCCGTCTATATCGGATTCATCGACCCAACCACCGTGCTTTCCCTCGACATGTCGGTGCAGATTGTCCTGATCTGCATCATTGGCGGCATCGGGACAATCTTCGGACCCGTGATGGGCGCCCTGGTGCTCGTGCCCCTCTCCGAAGCGCTGCGAAGCAACATCATAACGCAGGGTCTCGTCACCTCCGGATTGGTGAGGGAAGACTCCCCTGCCGGCCAGTTCCTCAAGGAGAACCTTGCCCACGCCCATGTCCTGATCTACGGAATACTGGTTGTTGTCGTGATCCTGTTCATGCCGGACGGCGTTCTCGGTTTCCTCCGCAAGATGGTTACCGGGAAGGGGGGAAAATGACATGAACGCTATCCTGGCACTGAAACACGTGAGCAAGTTTTTCGGCGGACTTGCGGCGAATTCGGACATCTCCTTCGCCTTGGAACCTGGGATGATACAGGGCCTCATCGGTCCCAACGGCGCCGGAAAAACCACCCTGTTCAACTGTATTACCGGGTACTATCCGCCGTCCCGGGGTGAGATATACTTCAGAGGCCGGCCCATCACCGGTTTTCAGCCGGACCGCATATGCCGGTTGGGGATGGCAAGGACCTGGCAGAAGGTCAGGCCCTTGGTGAAGATGACGGTTCTGGACAACGTGATGGTGGGAGCGCTGTGCCGCACCAACTCCCTGGCAAAGGCTCGAAACATCGCCATGGAACAGTTGGCCGTGGTCGGCATGGACCGCAAGGCCCATTTCATTGCCGGCGGCCTCCCCATCGGCGAAAGGAAAAAGCTCGAGATGGCACGGGTACTCGCAACAAAGCCCGAGCTGCTCCTTTTGGACGAGGTCATGGGAGGGCTCAACCCTGCGGAAAGCGAAGAGATCATACGGCTTATCCTGGAAGTAAAGGCCCGCGGCATCACCCAGATGGTCATCGAACACGACATGAAGGCAATCATGCGTATCTCTGATCGCATCGTTGTTCTGAATTCGGGAGAGAAACTGGCCGAAGGCACCCCCGCGGAAATCGTGGCCAACCAGGAGGTTGTGGACGCCTATCTGGGGGAAGGCCATGCTTAAGATACATCAGCTGAACTTCAGCTACGACGACCTGAAGGTACTGTGGGACGTGGATCTTGAGGTACAGGAAGGGGAGATTGTCACGGTGCTGGGCAGTAACGGCGCCGGCAAGTCAACCATCCTGAAAAATATCTCCCGGCTGGTAACGCCTGATTCCGGAACTATCTTGTTCGCAGGTCGCGACCTGACGCGTATGGAACCCCATGCCGTCGTGGAAATGGGTGTCGTCCAGGTCCCGGAAGGAAGACGGATATTCCCCGAGATGACCGTACTGGAAAACCTGAGGATGGGATCGTATACAAAGAGCGCAAAACGGGACAGAAGAGATGCTCTCGAACGGGCATTCTCCCTCTTTCCCCGCCTGCGTGAGCGGGAAAAGCAGTTGGGAGGCACCATGTCCGGCGGTGAGCAGCAGATGCTCGCCATAGCCCGCGGACTCATGGCCAATCCCCGGCTGCTCCTCCTGGATGAACCGTCGCTCGGACTCGCGCCGCTGCTGGTAAAAGACATCTTCGACATCATCCGGGAAATCAACCGGCAGGGTGTGACCATTCTGCTGGTGGAACAGAACGTCTACCAGTCCCTGCGCATCGCCCATCGCGGCTATGTCCTGGAAACGGGGCGCGTGGTGCTCACCGGCAGAGGGGACGACCTTCTCAAAAACGAACACGTAAAAAAGGCTTTCCTTGGAATGTAACGGCTGGAGGTTGCCATGACGAGAGTGACTCACTGGATGAAAAAGCCCATCACCGTCGAAGACGATTCCTCCATCATGGAAGCATCCCACATCATGAAAGAAGAGCGCATCCCCTACCTGCCGGTCATGCATTCGGGAAAACTCGTCGGGCTGCTGACAGAGAGTTCCATCAGTAAATCTACTCCGGGCAAGGCCACCTCCCTGGACACCTGGGAGCTTCACTATCTCCTGTCGAAAATCCCCGTGAAGGAGGCGATGATCCGGAATCCCTATACGGTCCGTCCCGAAGCCGACATACGGGAGACAGCCCGGTTTCTCCATGACAGGCAACTCTCCTGCTTGTGCGTTGTAAGCGAAGAAGGAGAACTGGTCGGCATCCTGACCGTCACCGATGTTCTGGAAGCATTGCTGGCACTCTGCAAAGATGGGTAGTCAGTCGTTGTTGCCTCTCTCCCTTCTGCCCAACCCGATTACAAATACGTAATAGACCAGAAGAAACGGCATGGTGGCAATGCTGACTTCGAAGTTTCCCCGATAGAGGTGGTAGGTTCCAAATCCCACGATCAGCAGGATAATCACAATTTGTACGATTGCCGAAAACTTTCTCATCTCGCTTTTCAGAATTCCCCGCGTCCAATTCCCCGGAGTGTGTCCATTCCCCCAAAATATGCAGAGGGCGGGGATTCCCCGCCCTGCGACAATGAAGACAACGGCAAACGGATCGCTTGATTTTTGCGCCTCATCCCTTTGTCAGTGATTCCCTGCCGAAGGGGGACATTTCCCTCAGCCTGTGAATGATGGGGGGAAGCTCCCGGAGTATGGTGTCGATCTCGTCGTCGGTTGTGAAACGTGATAGAGAGAACCGGATCGAGCCATGAGCACAGGTGAACGGGACACCCATTGCCCGGAGAACGTGGGAGGGTTCCAGGGATCCGGAGGTACAGGCGCTCCCGGATGATGCGCAGATTCCCTTCTCGCTCATGAGAAGGAGTATGGCCTCGCCTTCAACAAACTCGAAAGCAACGGAGCATGTATTGGGCAGACGTTGTGCCCCTCCACCGTTCACCCTGACGTTGGGGATCAGACGGAGGATTTCCCTTTCCAGACGGTCCCGCATCGCCTTCACCCTGGTATTCTCGTCCTCAAGGTGCCGCCCGGCCAGCTCGCACGCCTTGCCCAGAGCGATAATGCCGGAGGTATTCTCGGTCCCGGCTCTTCGGCTCCTTTCCTGATGACCGCCCACGAGGAATGGACGGAAGGGAGTACCCTTGCGGACATACAAGGCACCAATTCCCTTGGGAGCGTGGAGCTTATGACCCGACAGGGCCAGCATGTCGACCGTGGAGTCGGCCATGGCAAGCGGAATCTTGCCGACAGCCTGGACCGCGTCCGTATGGAATATTGCGCCTTTCTCCTTGACAATGGCGCCCACTTCCTCAATGGGAAAGATTACGCCTGTTTCATTGTTTGCATACATGATAGACACGATGGCGGTATTGTCATCGATGGCGCTCCTCAGCTCATCGAGATCAAGCCTTCCCTCACCGTCCACCGAAAGTTCCGTCACGCGGTATCCCCGCTTCGACAGATTCCGGCAGGGGGTCAGGACCGCCGGGTGTTCAACCCTGGTGGTAATGATGTGTTTCCGCTCCGGGTATGTCTCCAGCGCGGAGCGGATCGCCGTATTGTCGCTCTCGGTTCCGCAGGAGGTGAAAATGATCTCTTCCGGTTGTGCGCCGAGAAGCTCAGCCGTTCGATTTCTGGCCTCGTCTATCTTCTTCTGAACCTGACCGCCAAAGAAATGCATGGAACTGGGATTGCCGTACAGTTCACAGAAGTACGGAAGCATCTCCTGGAAGACGGCCTCATCGACCCTGGTAGTAGCGTTGTTGTCGGTGTAGATTTCTTTCATCCCTGCACCTCCTCGACACGAATGTCATCGGCCACCGACTCGCGCAGCTTCTGCTCCACAAACTTGGCGGTATGCCCGGAGGAAACAC
>JAAZOO010000464.1 GCA_012797715.1 Geobacteraceae bacterium
CACTCCTGCCCCCCTGACATCCCGGCCTCGATTTCCAGGGCCCGGCACTCCCGACGACCGGAACGACAACCTCTCCCGCACGCACGAGGCACCGTATGTTTGCCAAGAAAATCCCCCGCCAGAATCCGGTGACTCTCCGGTTTCTGGATCATGAACTGGAGAAAGCATTCCGGACGGACTACCACGAGAAAAGCCTTTCCCATCTCCGGCTGGACCTGATGGTGGGGCTCTTCCTCTACGCGCTCTTCGGAATCCACGATTACTGGGTCATTCCGGACATCAAGGAATTCGCATGGATGCTCCGCTTCCTTCTGGTCTGCCCCATCCTTTTCGGCGTTCTGGTTCTCACCTACTCCCCTTTCTTCGGGAAAGTCGCGCACCTTTCCATCTTCCTGGCCGGGTTCGTCGCAGGGGCGGGGGTGGTCCTCATGATCATCAAGGCGTCGCCGCCCGGCAACTACATGTCCTACGCCGGATTGCTCCTCATACTCCTCTTCTACTTCCGGCAACGTTTCGTCACCGCCTCGGCCCTTACCTGGAGCATCTTTCTTCTTTATGAGGCGGTCGCCCTCTGGGATGCGAAAATCCCCTCCCAGGTGCTCTTCAGCAATACGTTCATCCTTTCCACGTTCTCCCTGACGGGCATGTACATGAGCTACACGCTGGAACAGCATGTCAGGTCGGGGTTCCTCCTGCGCCGGACGATCCAGGAAAGGAACGACGAGATTGCAAAGACCAACCTGGTGCTGAAGAGGAAGGTGGCGGAACGCAGACAGGCGGAAACCGCCGTCCAGGATCAGATGAGATTTCTCCGCACGCTTCTGGATACCATTCCGAACCCTATTTTCTACACGGACGTCAAGGGGCGGTATGCCGGCTGCAACAGGGCGTATGAAATCTTCTTCGGCCAGACGAAAGACGAGCTGACCGGGCAGTCCGCCATCGACCTCTACATCGCCGATATCGTCCATACCACCGATACATCCGAAAAGCAAGCGGACCTGCAGAATGGAGTCCGGACGAACGAGGCGGTTCTCAGGCATTCCGACGGCACGAACCGCACCGTGCTGTTCTCCCGCGCCAGTTACGCCGATGTGGAAGGGAAACCGGCAGGCATGGTCGGCGTCGTTCCGGACATTACCGAACTGAAGAAGGCCGAGGAAGAGAAGCTTCGCCTGGAAACCCAGCTGTTCCAGTCCCAGAAGATCGAGGCGCTGGGGCAGCTGGCCGGAGGGATAGCCCATGAATTCAACAACATCCTGACCGCAATCATCGGATACGTCCACCTGATGCGGAAGCACGTGGATGAAGGAGACACGCTGCGCTTCTACGTGGATAACACCATCTCATGCAGCGAGAGGGCCGCGCGCCTGATTCGCGATATCCTCGCCTTCGGCAGAAAGCAGAAAATAGACCCCAGGCTGGTGAACCTCAACGAAGTCGTCGGGAAAACGGAATCGATTCTGGCAATGATGACGGGCGAAGATATCGAGCTGAAACTGTCCCTCAACGACGCGCCCCTCTGGGTAATGGCCGACGGCGGGCTGATAGGCCAGGCGCTCATGAATCTTGCAGCCAATTCAAGAGACGCCATGCCCACGGGGGGCCGCCTGTCAATCAGCACCTCCCTGATCACCATGGAACGGGAATTTCTCCATGCGCACGGCGTTGCCCAGCCGGGCACGTACGGGATGATCTGCGTGAGAGATTCCGGGATCGGGATGGATCCCAAGACCAGGGAGCGCATGTTCGAGCCGTTCTTCACCACCAAGGAGGTGGGAAAGGGAACGGGGCTCGGACTTTCCATCGTCTACGGCATCATCAAGCAGCACAACGGCTGCATCGATGCGGACTCGGAATTCTCCAAAGGGACAACGTTCAGGATCTATCTGCCGATCGTTCCCGTCCATGAAAACCTGTCGGGAGCGGACACCCTTCATCCGTCGCACCCCTTCGAATCCCCCGCCCACTCCCTCGACGCGGCCGGAAGCCCGGCCTGCGAGGAGCCATTCCCCTCGGGCACGGAAACGGTGCTGGTGGCCGAGGACAATGATACGGTAAGAATACTGACGAAAAACCTGCTGCTGGAAAACGGATACACGGTTATCGAGGCGAACCATGGGGAGGAGGCCATCAGGAAGTTCATGGAACATGCGGACGCCATCCGCCTCCTGCTCCTCGATGTCATAATGCCCAGGAAAAACGGGTGGGAAGTCTACGATACCATCCGCAAGATTCGACCGGAAACGCGCGTCATCTTCATGAGCGGCTATACGGCGGACGTATTCGCGCACAGGCTCATTCCCGAAGAAGGGATGAATCTCATGAACAAGCCCATTCCTCCGGGCGATCTGCTGCGCGCGGTGCGGCAGGAGCTGGACAGAGAGCTCCCTGCCGAGGGAAACGGGCACGCTTCGCTTTCAGGGTAGAAAAAGGACGGAAATGAACACGGGGGCGCTTTCGCGCCCCCGTGTCGAGTTCTATGCGGCCGTCTTGGCCCGCTGCAGTCTTTTGAGCAACTCCAGCGTATCGGGATGGCAGTTGGTTTCTGCGTAGGTCAGCGCCGTATTTCCGCAGAGTGTCTTCGCATTGGGGTCGGCGCCGTAATCGACGAGGAATCCGATACATTCGTTGCATCCGTAATTGGCGGCAAGCATCAGGGGAGTATGGCCGTCCCGATCCCGCACATCCACGGTTGCACCGCCTTCCAGAAGCGTTTTGATAACCTCCGCGTGACCGTTTGCCGCCGCGTAATGGAGCGCGGTCTTTCCCTTGTTGCTGCGCGCGTCTATTTCCGCGCCCCGGCGGATGAGGTCGCCGACCTGTTCAACCTTCCCCTCTTTGGCCGCCTCGATGAGCGGCGTGTGTCCGTGCCTGTCTGCTGCGTTCACATTCTCAGTCATAACACTTCCTCCTTGCTGGTAAAGTGCCCTGCCAGACCATGGGGTAATTGTGACGGTTTCGTTACTATATCATCAACCGCATCCCGGTATCCAGAACATTCGCCCAATCCCTCTGCTCACCGGCCCTCACCCGGCAGTGTTCCCGCCGCGGCGCTCCGGGGCGGCACGGTTCAGCTTTCGGCCCTCTCCGCGGATTGTCCGGCAGCTTTCTTCCGCATGAATTTCTCCCGGTACATGTTCTCGTCGGCGCGCTTCAGTGTCTCCGTCAGAGAGGCTCCCGGCTCGGCGGTGGCAACCCCTATGGAAATACCGATGAGGTAGCTGCTGGATTCCAGGTTGAAGGACGCCTCGTCCTTGCGGATACGGTCGCACACCTTCGATGCGGTATCGGCATCGGTGTTCGGCAGGATGACCGCGAATTCGTCTCCGCCCATACGCGCTACCACATCGTCTCCCCGCACCGCATGACGGATAATCAGGGCGGCCTGGCGTATGAGACGGTCACCGACGGCGTGCCCCAAGGTGTCATTCACCCGCTTGAGACCATCCAGATCCGCCATCATGATACTGACAGGAAAGCGCCTCCCCCGCTCAATCCGCTCCATCTCCTCGGCAAAGTATCCGCGGTTGTAGAGGTCGGTGAGGGGGTCGTGATTGCTCAGGTAGCGGAGCTTCTCCTCCGCAAGCTGCTTCTCGTTCAGCGCCTGGATCAGGCTGTTGAAGGCAACGGAAAACTCGCCCATGAAATCAACCCGCTGGTTCAGGTCGCCGGCGGCTATCTGCTGCGCCTGCCATGTCAGGTGCCTGAGATTTGCCTGCAGCTGCTTGAACGGGGCAAGCAAACGGTTGCGCGGCGGGGGCTCCACATCCAGGCGCCCTTGGGACAGGGCGAAAGCGAATTCGCGGGTTTGCTCCAGGGAATGGGCGAGCAGGGAGACGGCGTCGCACAGGGCGGCAATCTCCGGGGAGGGAAGCGTGGAAAGGCGAACAGGGGAAAAATCGCCTTGCGCCAGCCGCTCGATCTCCTGTGCCAGTTCCCGAAGCTGTTCCTTGTCCTTTACGTTCATGCCGCTTCCCTGTCGAGCGCCTTGGCGGTGAACCGGCAGGTCCGCTCCCCGCTCGCCCAGCAGTCGATCTCCCTGACCAGGAATTCCCTGCCGGTATATACCTCGAAAACCCCGGCGAGGAATCCCTCGTCGTATTCGCAGATGGTCTCATCCACCAGCGGAAGCCCGGAGCAATCCAGGTCTTCCGAAATGGTCATGACGAAATCGAGAGCGGCATGATCGCTCTTTTCCATCCTCAGAATACCCACGCCGAACTCCTTCAGCTTCGTCTGTACGTCGGCAACAAAGCCGTTGAAGTCCAGGTCGGTTCTCAGGATATTGCGGCAGAACTCGATGCCCGCCAATTTCCCGGCTTCCCGCAGGATTTCGGAGGCAGTACCAGGATCATATCTGACAATCAGGACATCCCGCAAGGTATACTGCATCAGCCGGTAAACGGCGACACTCGTGGCATCCCCCAGATTCGGCCTCCCTGCGGCAATATCGCCCAGGTCTTTCCATTGAAAGCGGTATCCATCACGATCTTCCTTGAACATGCTGTCTCCCGGACATGAAAATAAATGCGCTCCCTGCCTCCCAGGAAGGAGGCGGTCGCGGCGAGGGTGATGGAAAGAATCCAGGGAATGATGGCCAGGAAAGCTCCCGACGCTTCCGCTCCCCACCCGGACGCTACCTCTCCCGCAGCCAGGCCAGGACTTCCGCCGGATGCTCTCCGGCCTTTTTCACTGTCTGCCAATGCTTGAGCACCGTGCCGTCGGGACCTACAACCACCGTGGAACGGATTGTTCCCTGGGTCTTCTTGCCGTACATGACCTTTTCTCCGAATGCCCCGTACTCCTTCATCACCGTGGCCTCCGGATCGGATAGAAGCACGAAGGGGAGGCCGAAGTCGCGGATGAATGAATCGTGCGACTTCAGGCTGTCCCTGCTCACCCCCAGCAGCACCACGCCCATGTCCAGCAGCTCCTGGTGGACGGCCCGGAAGCCGCATGCCTCTTTGGTGCAGCCCGGCGTATTATCCCTGGGATAGAAGTAGATGACAACGATCCTGCCCGCATACTCCCGCAGGGCATGCCTCACCCCGTCGCTGCCCTCCAGTTCGAATTCCGGCGCTTTCTTTCCCTCCAATGAAGCCATCCCCGTCTCCTTTCCCCCACTCCGCCGTTCACTGTCGCCCTGAACCGCCACTGTGGATTGCACCTGTGCGGAAGGCGTACGTCTCCCAGTGTAAGCCAGAAAAGCCATAGTGCAAGGGCGGTATGCAGGTTCCAGGCACAATAGCCGGCAGGCCGACGAAAGAACGGTTCCGGACCAATAAAAAGTGAGGTATTCTCCCATGATGTGAGTCCCGGACCCGGGCCTTCTTTCATCTTGACCTTTTGCATCTCCTTGGTTACTCTCACCGGTACACCGGCCGTTCCCTGGAGGGTCGCCCCCTTTGCCGGGAACAGTGCCCCAAACGTTTCTCACACCGGGCGGGAATCACTCATGATCAAGGCATACCTTCGGTCGGAAGATACCATCAAGGCACTCACCATTGAGCTCGACCACCTGGAAACCATCGACACCTCCTCCCTGGTCTGGCTCGAGATGGTCTCCCCCACACCCGAAGAAAGCATTGCCGTGGAGAGGTCCCTGAAGCTGGAACTCCCGACCCGTCAGGAATCGGAAGAGATCGAGTACAGTTCCCGCTACTGGGAGGACGAGAGCGGCATCTGGATCAACACCTCATTCCTCGTGAAAGAGGAAGGGCAGTACAGCAACGAGACGGTATCCTTCATCCTGAAGAGCAACTACCTGACAACCATCAGGTTCAGCGAACTACGCATCTTCACCGAGTTTTCCCGCAAGCTGCGGCTCACGCCCCGCGCCTTCCACAACGGCGCCGACGTCCTCTCCGGCATTCTCGCCATGCGGGTCGACATCGATGCCGACCTCATCGAAAACCTGTCGAAACAGATCGTCACCATCGGCCGGAAAGACCCCCAGTCCTTTGACCAGCCCAGCGAGTTCCTGGAATATATCACTTCCTACGAGGATATCAACATCACCTTCCGCGAAAACCTGACCGACAAGCACCGCGTCATCTCATCCCTGCTGAAAAGCGCCATCATCCCGGAGCACCAGAAGAGGGAGCTCTCCATGATGATGAAGGACGTGAACTCCCTCATCACCTCGGCCAACTTCAATTTCGAGCGCCTCGATTACCTGCAGAACCTCTTCCTCAACCACCTGAGCATGGAACAGAACAAGGTCATCAAGATATTCACCGTGATGTCGGTGATATTCCTTCCGCCGACCCTCATCGCCAGCATCTACGGGATGAACTTCAAATTCCTCCCCGAACTGGAATGGCAGTACGGCTACCCCGTGGCGCTGGGGATGATCATCATCTCCGCTGTCCTGCCCATCTACATTTTCAAGAAAAAGGGCTGGCTGTAGGCCGGCACACGGCCCTCCCCCCCTCCCGGATTACGGATTCCCCCCTTTTTCTCAAGACTCCGCCCCCCTTTTCCTGCCGTAGGAGGCGAATTTCCCAACAACCCGGGACATTTCCCCCGGGGGGAGGATGACCGGCTCGCCGATGCATTTCGCCTGGTAGTAGATACGGGCCACCAGCTCTATCTCCTCGGCAACGGCAAAGGCTGCCGCAAGGTCCTCCCCCACGGTCACCAGCCCGTGATTGGCCAGCAGCACGGCATTGAAGGTGCCGATAGACTCCGCGATGTTGGCTGCCAGTTCCGGCGTGCCGAAGGTGGCGTAGGGCGCCAGTGGCACCTTGTGTCCCGAAAACGCCACCAGGTAGTGCACCGCCGGAATCTCCCAGTTGAGGCACGCCATGGTCGTGGCATAGACCGAGTGCGTATGGACAACCGCCCGGATGTCGGGACGCTTCCGGTACAGGGCACGGTGGAATTCCAGCTCGCTGGACGGCGCGCGCCTCCCCTCCACCGTCGCCCCCGAGAGGTCCACCACCGGCACG
>JAAZOO010000465.1 GCA_012797715.1 Geobacteraceae bacterium
CCTAAAACCGGCAGTTGGAGGTATCCGCAGAGAGCGACTCTGTCGTATTTCGTTGCTGCTCTTAGCGAAATGGAGCGGCCACAGCCGATACTGTCCGAACCCGAAGGGTGAGTGTATCGGCTGTAGTGAAATGAGCGTAGAACACCACAAAGACGGCAATCTGAGAGAACGAAGGATGCCTCCTACTGCCGAATCTAGGGTGAAAGGTGAAACGTGGAAAATGAAGGCGGACGGTTATGAGAGTAGGGCTTATTGCCGCAATGGCGCAGAACCGGGTCATCGGAAACGGGCCGGAGATTCCGTGGGACCTGCCCGACGATCGCCGCCGGTTCCGGGAGATCACCTGGGGGCGGCCGGTGGTCATGGGGCGCAGGACCTTCGAGACCCTGCCGGGACCCCTGCCCGGTCGCATGACCATCGTGCTGACACGGGACAGAGGGTATTGCCGCCACGGGTGCCGTGTCGTCCCGGATCTGGAAGCTGCCCTGAAGGCGGCGGAGGGCGCGGAGGAAGTCTTTATTTGCGGCGGGGGGGAGGTGTACCGCCAGGCAATGCCCCTGGCCGACCGGATCTATCTGACCGTCATTCACCGGGACTTCCACGGGGATGTGCTCTTTCCGGAGGTTCCCCCGGATTTTGAGGTGACGGAAAAGGTGTTTGTTCCGGAACCCGTTCCGCACACCTTTCTGGTGTACGAAAGGAAAGGTGACAATTGAATTTTCGTAGGGGCGGACCCCTGTGTCCGCCCAGGGCGCACACGCGGGTGCGTCCCTACAATCCAATCTCCGTCAGGGGACGCAGTGAAATGTGCTACGCACTGTGCTCCCTGGTGGCGTGGAATTCCAGCTCCTTCCAGTTCTCCATGGTATTTTCCAATCGCCACTGGCTTCCCGCCAGGTAGGCCAGGTTCCCCTCACCGTCGGTGTAAAGATTCATGGACTCCTTTTTCTGGAACTCTTCCAGCTTCTTCCTGTCTCCCGTGACCCAGCGGGCCGTGACGTAGGAGACCGGCTCGTAGGCGGCCTGGACACCGTATTCGTGCTCCAGGCGGTGCATGACCACGTCGAACTGGAGGACTCCCACCGCGCCGATGATCCAGTCGGCCCCCATGAGGGGGCGGAAGACCTGGGTGGTCCCCTCCTCGGCCAGCTGCACCAGCCCCTTTTCCAGGGCCTTGGATTTCAGCGGGTTCAGGATGCGTACCTTGCGGAAGTGCTCGGGGGCGAAGTTGGGGATTCCGGTGTACTGGAGGTCCTCCCCCAGGGTGAAGGTGTCGCCGATCTTGATGGTGCCGTGGTTGTGGATGCCGATGATGTCGCCGGGGAACGCCTCTTCCACGTTGGTCCGGTCCTGGGCCATGAAGATGGTGGCGTTGGCGATCTGCACGTCCCGGCCCAGGCGGATGTGGCGCACCTTCATGCCGCGGGTGAACCTGCCGGAGCAGATGCGGAAGAAGGCGATGCGGTCCCGGTGGGCCGGGTCCATGTTCGCCTGGATCTTGAAGACGAAGCCGGTGAACGACTCCTCGTAGGGGGACACGGTGCGGGTAACCGCCTCGCGGGGCTTCGGGGCCGGGGCGGTCTCAACGAAGGTGTCCAGGAGCTGCTGCACGCCGAAGGTGTTGATGGCGCTGCCGAAGAACACCGGGGTCTGGAGCCCTGCCAGGTATGCCTCGCGGTCGAAGGGGTGGGCGGCCCCCTCCAGGAGCTCCACCTCGCCCCGCAATTCCTCCACCTGCGTTCCCAGAAGCCGGTCCAGCTCCGGGTCGTCGATGCCGGTCATGGTGAGGATCTCGCCGGTCCCCCGTTCGGCATCGGGATTGAAGAACGCTATCTCGCGGGTATAGAGGTGGTACGTGCCCCGGAACCGTTTCCCCATGCCGATGGGCCAGGTGATGGGGGCGCACTGGATCCGCAGGTTTTTCTCAATGTCGTCCAAGAGGTCCAGGGGGTCGCGCCCTTCCCGGTCCAGCTTGTTGATAAAGGTCATGATGGGGGTGTTGCGCAGGCGGCAGACCTCCAGCAGCTTCTTGGTCTGGCTCTCCACCCCCTTGACCGAGTCGATGACCATGAGCACCGAATCCACTGCGGTCAGCACCCGGTAGGTATCCTCGGAAAAGTCGTTGTGGCCCGGGGTGTCCAGCAGGTTGATCTCGTAGTCCCGGTAGTTGAATTTCATCACCGACGAGGTGACCGAGATGCCGCGCTGCTTCTCCATCTCCATCCAGTCGGAGGTGGCGTGGCGCGCCGCCTTGCGCGCCCTGACCTCGCCCGCCTGCTGGATGGCGCCGCCGAACAGGAGGAGTTTTTCCGTGATGGTGGTCTTGCCCGCGTCCGGGTGGCTGATGATGGCGAAAGTGCGCCTCCGATCGATCTCTTTCTCATTATGCTTTTTCAAACCATGTGCTCCTTCTTGCAATGTGCGGGTACGACGACACGGTACCCTTCACCTCCGTCATCACCCGCAAGGGGGCGGGAAAGAACCCCTCTCCGGGGTGGGAGAGGGTGGCCGGAGGCCGGATGAGGGGTGCATCCGTGCCGTGGGAATGCAGTGCCCACCGAATGGGAAAAGTGATGCGTCCGTAAAAACGGAAGAAAGGCGAAGAGGGTCTCTTCGCCTTTCCGTGTTTCGTACGGCCTAGCTTACACTTTTTGCCTCGGGGAGGGCAATAGAAATATTGCGCGGCCTTCCATCTCCGCCCTTTCCCATTCTCGCTTCCCCCCACAAATCCTTCATGAACCTGATTTAGCTTCAAGTTTTGCGGGGTTTCGCCGATACGTTCCCCTGTGGCGCGGAATCGCCCGCGCCTCTTTCTGTATCAACGCCGCACGCAGCGGCGCTTGCGGAGAATGGCATGCCGTCCGAACGGGAAACACACAAGAGCGACCGAATCCTCAGCGAGATACGGCTCCGCAGGGAACGGGAGAAAATCCAGGATGTGGATGAGCCGGCCGAGCAGTTCGTCATATTTTCCCTTTCCGGCGACCTTTACGCCCTTGCCGGACGGGAGGTTCTGGAGATCCTGCCCGAAGAGGAGATACACCCCATTCCCGGTGCGCCGCCCTGCATTCCCGGCCTGATCACGGTGCGCGGCGAGATCGAGTCGGTTCTGGATCTGCGCGCCGTTCTCGGCCTCCCGGCCCGCCGGGAGGGGAAGGGGCTGATTCTCTTGGCATCCGGCGGTCACGTCCGTTCGGGAATCCTGATCGACACCGTGGAGGATGTGGCGGACGTGCCGCACAGCTCCATCCTTCCGCCTCCCACCACCCTCGGCAACGGTGTCCGGGAGTATGTGTGCGGTCACCTGGAGCGCGGCGGCAGGAACGTGGTTCTGCTGGATCCGGCCCGCATATTCGGCAGCGCAGCGGTGGCGTGACCGCATGGCGGCCGACGCTGTCCATACCCTCCGGGAAGCACCTCCGCTCCGGCTTCTGATTTTTAGGTGCGGCGGGCTTCGCTTTGGCGCCGATGCGGATCAGGTGACAGCCCTGGGCCCCTGGGATCCGGACAATCCGCCTCCCCATGCCGTGCCGTTTCACCATGCCGTGGGTGTGGAAACGGGGGAGGCGATCCGCACCCCCGAGACGTGCACCGTCAACCGCGAAGGTGAGGTCTGTACCTTCATCATCCAATCGCCGGACGACCTCGTTTCCGTTGCCTTGGGCCACGTGCGGCCACTCCCTTCCCTGGTGGAGCCCCGTGCCTTGGAGCGGGGGATCTGGGCCGCCATTCCCGGAGACGGGGGAATCCTTCTTCTGGTGGATCTCCACCGGCTGGCGACGAAGCGAAATCTGTGGCATCCGCAAGGAGACCTTTCATGAAGATACGCACCAAATTCACCCTCCTCAATATCGTGCTGGTGACCGCGGCCATCGCCATTACCACGGCCTTTTCCCTGGCGCAGATTCACCGGGACGCGGTCGATCAGGCGCGCGCGGTTCAGGAATCCCATCTCCGGACCTTCTGGGAGCTGCTGAAGGACAAAGGCACGGCCTTCTCGGTACGGGACGGGAAACTACGCGCCGGCGAGTATGTGATCAACGGCAACAACGAACTGCCGGACAAGGTGAAGGAACTGTTCGGCGGCGCTGCAACCATTTTCCTGGGGGATCGGCGTGTTTCCACCAATGTGCTGACCCCGGACGGGGCCCGCGCCGTGGGAACGGTCCTGGACGGCCCCCCGCGGGATGCCCTGTTCCGGGACGGGAAGCCGTACCGGGGAGAGGCCGTGATCCTGGGCGTTCCCTACTTCACCGCCTACGATCCCATCCGCAACGCGGCGGGGGAGGTGATCGGCGCTCTGTTCGTGGGGGTGAAGAAGGGGGATTTCTATGCCGGCTATGAGCGGCTGAAGCGGGGGAGCCTTCTCATCGCCCTGCTGGTGGGCGGCGTCTTCGGACTCATTTCGGTCCTGCTGGTGGGGCGCCTCCTCTCCCCCCTGAAGGCGATGGTGGAAAAGCTGCGACGGATCCAGGACGATGAAACCCGGGTAACCGACCTGGGCATGCGCCTGGATGAGGGCTCCGGGGACGAGATAGGCCTCGTTGCCGGGGAGTTCAACGTCCTTTTGGAGAAGATGCGGCAGATAATCGCCCAGGTGGCGGACGCCACCGGCGAGATCCACTCGTTCGCCGGCACCATCTCCACCGCCGTCCATCACCAGGCGAGCTTCACCTCGCAGCTTTCCAGCTCCGTTTCCGAGATCTCCTCGACCATGGAAGAGTTCACCTCCACGGCCACCGAGATAGCGCGTCACAGCCAGGAAGTGGTGGATATCGCGGATACCACGCACCACAACACCCGCGAGGGCGCCGCGCAGGTGGAGACCCTCACCGCCAAGATGGGAGAGATCAGCCGGGACAATCAGATAGCGATTCAGGA
>JAAZOO010000466.1 GCA_012797715.1 Geobacteraceae bacterium
GCCGAACTGGGGTTCGACGACTGCGCCGACGATGACCTCGGTCCCCGGTTCTGCCTGTTCTTCAAGGATGACCCCCTCCGCGTTTTCGATCCCCATCAGCTCGGTTACCGCGGCCGCAATGGCGGCCCCGTCTTTCAGGCCGAGCCGGACCCCCCCCACATCGCTTTTGGAGCGAATCCGGGACGAAGACACCTTGGCCGCCAGGGGGAGGGAAAGGCGCGAATAGTCCGGAATGGCGGAGCCGTTTGGAATGAACAGTCCTCGGGGCACGGGGAGTCCCGCTTCACGGAGGAATTCCTTGACGGCGTGTTCCGGCAGGACCCTGGTACCAGCATATGCCTCGATGAAACTGCGCAGGGTGTCCCGCCTATCCATGGGGTTCTCCTTTCACCAATAGGGAGGCCAGACCGCGGACCGCCCGCTCCGGGGACGGGTAGACGGGAATCCCGGCCCGCTCCACGAGGCGGATGAGGCGCGGCGCCACCCCGCCCTGGGCGATATGCACGACAAGCGGCTTGCCCACCTGTTCCCGGAATTCGCGGAGATGGTCGGCAAGACGCAGCGTCACTCCCGCCACCCCGGTCAGGGCAATGACCAGGAAGCCGTCGCACACGTCACGCACCGCAAACAGGGCCTCCCGGTAATCGTCCACCCGCACCTGCCCGGTCAGGTCGATGGGGTTGGCAACGGTGTAAAAGGAAGGGAAGGAGGCGCGCAGGCCCCGGAGCACCCCTTCCGGCAGGCAGGGGAGCTCCAGCCCGCGGCGCGTGCATTCATCCGCGGCCAGCACGCCCGAACCGCCGCCGTTGGTAATAATGCAGACGCGCGTTCCCGGGGCAGGGCGCTGGTAGGAAACGGCCTTGGCGCCGTCAAGCAGTTCATCGAAGTCCGCAGCCTCATGCAGCCCGTAATGGTTCATGAGGGAGTGAAACACCTCGTAGTTGCCCGCCAGACGTCCCGTATGGGAAAACGCCGCAGCCCCGCCGCCGGCCCCCTTTCCCGCCTTCAGGATCAGGAGAGGCTTGCGATCGGACAGGAAGCGGGCCGCGTCCAGGAAGGCGCGGCCGTCGCCCACCGATTCCAGGTAGGAGACCACCACTGCGGTATCGCCGTCATCGGCCAGGTACCGGTAGACCTCGGGCGCATCCAGGTCAACCGCATTCCCGTAATTGACCACTTTGGAGATCCCCGTGTTGGACATCCGGATCGCGTCCAGGAGGCAGATCATCACCGCGCCGCTCTGGGAGACCACGGCTACGTTCCCGCTCTTCGGCCTCTTCAGGCAGGCGTGGGGAAGAAACATGGTATCGAGGCGGTGCCGGGGATTGTAGAGTCCGAGACAGTTTGGACCCACCAGCCTCAGCCCCCCCTCCCGGCCGATACGGATGATATCCGCCTGCAGTTCCGGGGCTCCCGCCTCGGCGAAGCCGGCGCTCACAATCAGGACAAAGCGCGCCTTGCCCCGATGCGCCTCAAGGAGGGCCGGCACCTCGGCCGCCGGGCGGAGGATCACGGAGAGATCGACGGTTTCGGGAAGTTCGGTAACGGAAGGGAACGAAGGGATTCCGAGAACCTCCCCATACTTGGGGTTGACGGAGTATACGGTGCCCTTGAGCCGCAGGAGATTCCGCAGCACGATGCCGCCGAGCTTTGCCGGATCAGGGGTCGCGCCCACCAGGGCAACGCTTTTAGGAAAAAAGAGAGGATCAAGTTGTTTCATATGCTCGCCATCCCGGGCACTGCACCCCTATGCGGCTATCCTGCACCGGAAAGCGTAAGAGGGGACCGCGCATGCCCCAAACGCCGGTGACACCGCTCTCTCTCAAGGATACCAGGGGAAGGGACGCCGTCAACGAATGCCCCTGTTGTGCGTTTTTTTCTACACAGTACAATGGAAGACACACTGTTTTTCCTGAGCATGAAGAACAGTCAAGGACCGAGAGGAGAACCCCCATGAAAACTGCCAAAATCATGCTGTTTCTCGTAGGGCCGATTTTGATGCCCGCCATGGCATTCCCGACAGAGTATGGACGCGCCAGAATCGGCTTCCTGTCAGGGGACGTGCAGATACGGACCGCGGATATCCCCCAGTGGCTACCCGCCGTCACCAATACGCCGCTGCGCGACGGAGACCGGGTATGGGTCCCCGAGGGTGCAAGAACGGAGATCCAGGTCCTGGGAGGCGCGTTCGTTCGGCTTGATTCCGTCACCTCCCTCGACGTCATCTCCCTTTCCGGCGACAATATCCAGCTGTATATGAACGGCGGACGCGCCTATATCAATAATCGCCGGCACGGCATCGACTCCATCCAGATCGACACACCCCTCAGTTCAATCCTGTGCCGTGATGATTCTCTCGCTGTCATAGACGTTGCCGATTCCGGAGCGACGGAGGTCTCCCTGCTCAGGGGAGAGGCCTTTGCGGAAACCAGAAACGGCAAGATACGCATACCGCCGGGCGCAACCCTGTTCATACGGGAAGACCTGAGGGCCGAGTTGTATCCGCTCGCCGCGGGCGGGGAATGGGAGGCATGGAACAGGGACCGTGACAGGATTCTTTCCCGTGCCGGGGAAAGCCTACGCTACCTCCCCACCGAACTGGATGAATACGCCTACGACCTGGACGCCAACGGGAGGTGGATCACTACCGCGGACTATGGGTACGTATGGGTTCCCAGTGTCTCCGTTTCCCTGGGCTGGGCCCCCTACCGCCACGGCAGATGGGCATGGATGGGGGGCTCCTTTATCTGGATATCCTATGAACCATGGGGATGGGCCCCCTACCACTACGGCAGATGGGCATTCCTGGGAGGGAGAGGATGGTGCTGGGTCCCGCCGCGCCACGGCTCCGCCCACTGGGGTCCCGGCTACGTGGGATGGGTCCATACGCCCACCTATGTGGCATGGGTCCCGCTGGCCCCCGGGGACACGTACTACGGGCACGGGGACTTTGGCCCGGGAAGCGTGAACATCAATACCATCACCATCAACATCATGGATGTGCACCGGCACTTCAGGAACATCGACGTGGGGAACGCGGTAACGACCCTGCACCGTGATACCTTCTTTCACGGGAAAAGGAGCGACTTCAGGATCTCTGGAAACCCGTTCAGACAACAGAACGTGGGCTTCGGTCCGCCGCCTGTCACCAGACCGGACAGAGCGTCCGTCTCGCCGGTCATCAGGACAATCCCTGCCGCAAAACTCCCGCCCCCCGTGGTGCAGAAGATACAACCGGAAAATATCCGCAGGGAGCGGCGGCTGGTCACCGACGAAAGAAGTTCGGTGTTCACACCGGAACGCCCGGTCCGGCAGATGCGCGCCATTCGCCGCAACGAGCCGAGACGTGCGGTGCGGGAAGGGAGCGGAATGCATCCGGCCGATGCAGGCCGCGTGGAAGCGGGAAAGGAGAAGCCTCCGCTCGGAACCCCGTCCACTCCCCCGCAACCGTCGGCCATCAGGCCTCCCGGCGGACGGCCGGAACACAACCGGTTGCCGTTGCCTCCCGGCTCCACAGCTGCCCCTGCGCCTGGCGAAAAACCGCCGGCACCCGTGAAACCGCCGAAGGAAAGGAAACCGCGGACAATGGCCCCCTCCCCGTCAACAGCGCCCGCTCTCGCCCCGCCCGCCACGTCCGCGCCTTCATCTACGACGGGGACCCCACCGTCCGGCCAGCCCTCTGAACGCTCCCGCATCAGAACCGCACCCGCCGGGATCTCCACCGTGCAGCAGCCCGGCACGGTACCGGCGACTCCGACGCAGGGCAGGTCCCGCACCAGTGACGCACAGGGCACAAGGATTGCGCCCCCGGCGCCGGCGGCGGGCCGGGACCCGCAGCAGATCCGGAAGCCCCTGCCCCCCTCTTCCGCCCCGCAGCCGGCAGCACAGCCGTCTCGGCCTCAAGTTCAACGTCCCGCCGCGGCCTCTCCCTCCGGAACGCAGGCAGCCGGGCAGCCGGTAAAGGTACAGCGGCAACAGGCTCCCGCTCCCCCGGCACGCCATGAGGGGCAGCCGCAGCTTCAGAAACAGCAATCCGGGCAGCAGTCCACGGTCCGGCAGCAGCCCGGGGCCCAGGAGCCCTCCCCTCCCTATCCCTCTCATGGCCACGGGGAAGCAGAAACCAGGTAGCAAAGGCGCTCGCATTTCAAGGCACATACGGGGGCATCGGGCCCCCTCTTTTTTGCCTGCATTCCGGGAGCCTATTTCCGACCGGCACTATCCTGCCCGCATTTTCCCCGCCGGATTCACGAGCAGCAGAAGGAGCACCGCGGACAGCGCGGCGGTTCCCGCCCCGAATCCGAACGCGGCGCCGGGGCCGACCCACTGCCAGATGAAACCGAACAGCAGGCTCGCGGGCAGGGCGCCGATACCCACTGCGAAGTTAAACCAGCCGAATGCGATCCCCCTCTCCTCCGGGCCGGAGATATCCGCCAGAAATGCTTTTTCCACCCCTTCGGTCAGGCCGTAGAAAAGGCCGTAGAGGGCGAAAAGCAGCCATACGTGAACTTCCGTTGAGGCAAAGGCGAATCCGACATAGCTAAGCGCGTAGATCCCCCAGCCGGAAACGATGATCCCCCTTCTCCCGACCCTGTCGGAAAGCGCGCCGAACGGCAGGGAAGAGGACATCTTCACCACATGGAAAAAGGCCCACAGGACCGGAATCAGTACCGGAGAAACACCAAGCCGGCCCGCCTGGAGGAGAAGGAAGGCATCGGAAGAATTTCCCAGGGTGAAGAGAAAAAGGACCAGGATATAGTTCAGCACCTTCCCCCGTGGAACCATGCCGAGAAAACTGCCGGCGCTCATCCCCTTTCCGGGCGGCACCTCCTTCACCTTGAAGATGATGAGAAGAACCGCGAGAAGGCCGGGAATGGCCGACAGCCAGAATACCGTGCGCACATCAGCCGTGATGTACGCCAGCACCAGGGTAGCGGTCAGAGGGCCGGCAATGGCGCCCGCGTGGTCCATGGAGCGGTGAAAGCCGAAGGCCGTGCCCCTGACGGCGGGGTCCGACGAGTCGGCAATGAGCGCATCCCTGGGTGATGTACGGATACCCTTCCCGACCCGATCCGCGAACCTCACCACCAGCACCGCCAAGGGGGCGGTGGCCGCGCCTATCAAGGGGCGGACGGCGGAGGAAAGGCCGTAACCGGACAACACCAGTTTCTTCCTGCACTGCAATCGGTCGGACGCAATTCCCGAAACCAGCTTCAGCAGGGAAGCGGTGGATTCCGCGACCCCCTCGATGACCCCCAGGAAGGCAGGGCCGGCACCGAGCACGGTGGTCAGAAAGACCGGCAGGAGCGGGTAGATCATCTCGCTGGAAAAGTCGGTGAGAAAGCTCACCACCCCCAGAATCAGGACATTTCCGGAAATTCCCCTGAAAAACATGTTCGTTCTTCCTCTTCTTCGAAAGGCAACCCGACGGGGAGCGCGGAGCGACCCCATGCCGGACTCGCTCCAGGACGCGAAGAATGACTTGCGAGGCGCGTCCACCAGTATTCGCACTTTTGGCTGCATGTCAAGAAAACATCCCCGTCGCCCGTCGCTCATCCTTGCGGGGCACGGAGCCTAGGTGCGGCGACACCCTATACTCAATACAAGAGAAGATTGCCATGAATCCCCCCTCTTCCTCACTACCACCTCCCCCGTGATGGCGGAGGGCGGGGGTGGGGTGCATCGGTCCTGATTTCCGCTGCCGGAAACCGTATCCATACCGGTCGGTATAATGAGAAGTTCGGAACCGTGTTCGGTTACTATCAGCACAAATCAAGCCATACCGCGAAAAGCCCGCCAAAGCGGCTATACTTTTCTGAAAGCACGTGGGAGGGGGGGAAACCTTGGACCCATGCACCGACTGTATCGCATTGCTTCTTCAGACCATGGGGGGCACCTTTTCCCGCGAACTGGGCATCGATCTCTCCTCTTGCGGCCGGATCGAACTGGGCAAATGGCTTCTCGCCGCCAAGCTCTTCGGGGCACGGATTTCTTCACGGACCGCAGCGCGCACCTACAGGGAGCTGGAGCGGCGGGGAATCGTCCTCCCCGCTCAGATTCTCCATGCCGGTTGGGACGGACTGGTTGAGGCATTGGACGCGGGCGGCTATGTGCGGTACGACTTTTCCACCGCCACGAAGCTGCTGTCCATCATGAAGGATGTTCAGGAGGTCTACGGGGGCGACCTGAACAATCTCCATGACCAGGCACGGGATGCAAGGGACCTGGAGGCCCGTCTGAAAGGACTGGGGAAAGGAATCGGGGATGTTACGGTGAACATTTTTCTCCGGGAACTCCGCTCCCTATGGACAAAGGCGCGTCCTGCGCTCTCGCTGCCGGCGGAGCTTGCAGCCTGCCGTCTCGGTCTTATCGCGAAGGGGAATCCGCTCGCCGCCCTGGAGGGGGTATGGTCGAGATATCAGGGGTGCGGGTGGGATTTCCGAGACTTCGAGGCTGCCCTGGTGCGTCTGGGCAAGGACTACTGCAAAAAGGGCAGACACGGACTCTGCCCGCTGAGGAATCTATGCCCATCAGGAAGAGAATGGGGCCCTTGAGGCAGGTTCCCTGAACTTGGGAACGGTACGTATCGGCGCTTTCCATGATGAGGTACGGGGCGTTCTCTCCCTGCCTGCCGCAGAGGTTCCCGTGGTCATCATGCCCCTGGGAAGGGTCCGGTCCCTTTCGTCCGTACCGTCGTCATGCACGTCCGGAGCGCGACACGGAAGGGTGGCAGATCAGACGAGCAGGAGCAGGGCACTCACAAACACGGAGGCCAGGCCAAAGATGACGAGGAGATACCCTGCCAGCCAGGCAGCGCCGTGCCGGGTGAAGCGGAAGCTCCCGATCCCGCAGTAGTTTGCTTCAGAGCGATATCTCCGGACAAGGTGCAATCCGGCCAGGAAAACAGAAATACCGGTGACCAGCAGAAGGATTCCAACACCCGTGGCATTGGGATTGTCACTCATTGCGCCTCCTGTTCACTTCACCTGCCCCGTCCGCGGACAGGCGCCTGAATACCCACGGCCCTCTCCGACGCCGTTGTGGTGCAATCGGTGCCCCAGGTGGTTACTCTGTGCGTTGCGGGGTCTTTCCGAAAACAGCCATCCGGAACGGCGGTGCCTGAGGCAAAGTATATCAGGCGAAAATACTTCCGCAGCGCCGCGGCAAGGGTGCCGGGGGAGGAATCCAGGAGAATTTTCTTTCCATCATTCCGTAGGCAACCCCGGCGGGGCCTGCGGAAGGAGACGCACATATTTCGTGCCTGCAGCAACATGAAATGGTATCAAATGAGTTGAAGAATATAGAGTGTTTGTTCTCAGAGGGGTAGATATAACGGTACGCTTTTTCACAGGGAACAGCAGTCTCCGCCATATACTGTTACCATGCACTATCGCACAAACTGCATTTGCCTCAAAAAGGAGACGGGGGTATATTCAGTATCCATGAAAGCATATGAGGAAAAGGGAGTGGAGAAGACGCTTCTCTATGAAGAGGTGTCGGGCAGAATAGTCGAGATGATACAAAGGGGAACCTATCGGCCCGGCGAACGGATACCCTCGTTGCGGGCCTTGAGCCGGCAGATGCGCGTGA
>JAAZOO010000467.1 GCA_012797715.1 Geobacteraceae bacterium
GCACGTCCCCCATCAGGGAGCTGACCGAGGCTCAGGCCCGGGCCCTGGAGGAGAAGCTCGGCGACGGCTACCGCTGTTTCATTGCCATGCGCTACAGCCGCCCCCGGACCCTCGATGCCCTGGCGGCGATGCGGCGGGAGGGGATCGCCAGGGTGGCGGCCCTTCCCCTCTACCCCCAGTATTCCCTGGCCACCAGCGGGTCGAGCATCAAGGAGGTGCGGCGGATTCTGGCTCTCGCAAGCGCCCCGTTTTCCGTCTCCTTCCTGGAGGATTTCCACGACCGGCCCCTCTACATCAGCGCCGTGGCGGCAACGATCACCGAAGGGCTGGCCGGTTTCCCCTCCGGCGAAGAGGTGACGCTTCTCTTTTCCGCCCACTCCCTCCCGGTTTCCTTCATCGAACGGGGAGATCCCTATCTCTCGCAGGTGGAGGAGACGGTGCGGCTGGTCATGGAGCGGTTTCCCGGCATGCGGCACGAGCTTGCCTTCCAGTCAAAGGCCGGGCCGGTCAAGTGGCTCGGGCCGTCCACGGAAGAGACCATAGCCCGGCTGGCTCAACGCGGCTGCCGGAACCTCCTGGTCGTTCCCGTCTCCTTTGTCTGCGACCACTTGGAGACCCTCTACGAGATCGATATCACCTATGGGGCGCTGGCGAAGGAAGCAGGGATCTTTACCTTCCGGCGCGCTCCCTCCCTCAATGCCTCCCCCCTGTTCATTGATTGCCTGGCGGATCTGGTGCGGAAATCGCCCACCCCCTGAAAACCCCGGGTTCGGCCGGTTCGTCATCTCTTGCTCGGACGGAAAAACAGGGTACACTGGATTGTGGTTTCGGTACGGCCGCTGCGGCCCATTCACGTCGAAGGAGAGGAATAGGGGGAAATCATGGAAACATATCGCTGCACTATCTGCAATTATCTTTACGAACCGGAATCCGGCGATCCGCAGAACGGCGTCAATCCGGGGACGCCGTTCGAAGACCTGCCCGATACCTGGGTATGCCCGGTGTGCGGGGCAGAGAAGAGCTTTTTCGAGAAGGAATGAGGGGAAGAGGAGGTCGCTGCCGTGGCACGCATACCCTTTGTCGATCCGGATGCCTGTATCAGTTGCGGCCTCTGCGTGGAAGCCGCGCCCGAGGTGTTCCGCTTCAACGACGCCACTGTTGCCGAGGTGTACGACCCGACGGGTGCCTCCGAGGAAAAGATCCTGGAAGCCGTTGAAGGGTGCCCGGTGGGGTGCATCTACTGGGAGGAGTAATCGCGGAGGAGGAGAAAATTCCGGTTGTGCCCCACGGGTCGACGCCGCCTCCCGGAAGGCGCGAAAGGGGAGGGAAAGGAAGGAAATCGAAACTACCGATGGGTGATCAGGTTCATTCGTCCTGAAAAGGGCAGGTGGAATCGTCCGAAGAGAACGGCGTGGGCCTGATTCGGTGCTGCTCTCGACGCAATGGAGCGTCGGCCGCCGATGCTGTTCGAACCGGGGATACGTTCATCGGCTGCGGCGAAATGAGCCTGGAGAACCGGAAGCAGCCCATCCGGAGCGAACGGGGAAGGACTTCACCTGCCGAATGTAGGTTCAGGGAGAAATCGGCCTCGGCTTGCTTGATTCTTGAGTGGAAGATGCACTATGATGAGGCCGCGGAAGAGAATTCCTCGGCC
>JAAZOO010000468.1 GCA_012797715.1 Geobacteraceae bacterium
GTCCTGGAAATAACCGCGGAAAAGGTGCGGGAACGCCTGGCCGGAAACGTGGTCGCCGAAGGGGGAGAAACCATCGATTCGGTGGTGGCGGGGCTGTTCCGGAAAAAGGGCGTGACCGTTTCCCTGGCCGAGTCCTGTACCGGCGGGCTGATCGCCAAACGCATCACCGATCTGGCCGGGAGTTCGGCATACTTCCTGGAAGGGTCCGTTACCTACGGCAACGAGGCCAAGATCAGGAGGCTCCAGGTCCCGTGCGAGCTCCTGGAGAGGGAAGGTGCCGTGAGTGCGGCCGTTGCCATGGCCATGGCCCGCGGCATGCGCGCGGCGAGCGGAAGCGATATCTCCCTGGCCGTCACGGGCATCGCCGGGCCGGAAGGGGGCACGGAGGAAAAGCCGGTGGGCACGGTGTTTCTGGCCCTTGCCTCCCGTGCCGACTGTACGGCAAAGAAATACACCTTCACCGGCAGCCGGGACCGCATCCGGACCGTGACTTCCTTCACGGCCATGGACTGGTTGCGGAGATATCTCGTGACGTTGCCGGACAAATCGTGATGATATGTAGGGGCGCACCCGCGTGTGCGCCCGGGCAGACACGCGGGTCTGCCCCTACAAATTGCAATTTCATGGAAACTGTCCCCCAAGGGGGGCTGCGGCCTATGGAACGTCATTGCCACGCAAAAACAAAGAAATCTTGAAAAAATAGCGTAAATCATGCTATTTACTGGAGGCGTCGTCACTCCGAAAGGGTGTTCCACCCCGGAAGCGGCGCTACGGGAGGTTACCTGATGCTGGAAAGAGAAAAGGCTGTCGAACTCGCCGTGAGCCAGATCGAAAAACAGTTCGGCAAGGGTTCCATCATGCGGCTCGGCAACGATGAGCCGCTGCCGGATGTGGCGGCAATCCCCACCGGGTCCATCTCCCTGGACATGGCCCTGGGCGTGGGAGGGGTTCCTCGTGGCCGCGTTATCGAGATATTCGGTCCCGAATCGTCCGGAAAGACCACCCTTGCGCTCCACATCGTGGCCGAGGCCCAGAAGCTGGGAGGAATCGCCGCCTTTGTGGACGCCGAGCACGCCCTGGATATCGGCTATGCCAGAAAACTCGGCGTCCGCACGGATGACCTCCTCGTTTCCCAGCCGGACACGGGGGAACAGGCCCTGGAGATCGCCGAGATGCTGGTGCGGAGCGGCGCCATCGACGTGCTGGTGATCGACTCGGTGGCTGCGCTGGTTCCCAAGGCGGAGATCGAGGGGGACATGGGGGATTCCCACATGGGACTGCAGGCGCGCCTCATGTCCCAGGCCCTGCGCAAGCTGACCGCCATTATTGCCAAGTCCAACTGTTGCGTTATTTTCATCAATCAGATACGGATGAAGATCGGGGTCATGTTCGGCAACCCGGAAACCACGACCGGCGGCAACGCCCTCAAGTTCTACGCTTCGGTGCGCCTCGACATCAGGAAGATCGCCTCCCTCAAGCAGGGGAACGACGTCATCGGCTCCCGCACCAAGGTGAAAGTGGTCAAGAACAAGGTCGCCCCTCCCTTCCGCGAGGTGGAATTCGACATCCTCTACGGCGAAGGTATTTCGCGCATCGGGGATATCCTGGATCTGGCGGTGGAGCGGGGAATTATCGACAAGAGCGGTGCCTGGTTCTCCTACGGCAACGACCGCATCGGCCAGGGACGGGAAAACGCACGGATATTCCTGAAGGAACACCCGGAGATGGTTGCCGAGGTGGAGGCAAAGATTCTGGAACAGGCCGGCCTTGCCGTTGCCAGGTCTCCGGAAGAAAAGGCGTAACGCATGGATTTGAACGATATCCTCACCATCGCGGTCAAGGCAAGGGGGTCCGACGTCCACATCAAGGCGGGTCTGCAACCCATTGTGCGCATCGACGGCAAACTGCGGCCCATCCCCAATGCGCCGCGCATGTCAGCGGACGCCATTCGCGACATGGCCTACACCATGATGAATGAAAAGCAGAAGAAGCATTTCGATGAGTTTTTCGAAGTGGACCTGTCGTACGGGATTCCCGGGCTGAGCCGTTTCCGGGTCAGCGCCTACTCGCAGCGCGGTTCCGTGGCCATGGTGTTCCGCATCATCGCCTTCGGCGTTCCCGCCTTCGGCGCCCTCAATCTCCCGCCGATTCTGGAAAAGCTGAGCCTGGAGGAGCGCGGGCTTATCCTCGTGACCGGCACTACCGGGTGCGGCAAGTCCACGACGCTTGCCGCCATGATCGACTACATCAACGAAAACCGCACCTGCAACATCATCACCGTGGAGGACCCGGTCGAATACCTGCACAAGGACAAGAAGAGCATCATCAGCCAGCGGGAGATAGGTTTCGATACCCTCACCTTCGCCAACGCCCTGAAGAGCGCCCTGCGCCAGGACCCGGACGTCATCCTGGTGGGCGAGATGCGCGACCTGGAGACCATCGAGACCGCCCTCACCGCGGCCGAGACCGGCCACCTGGTCATGTCCACCCTCCATACCCTGGATGCCGCGGAGACGGTCAACCGCATCATCTCGGTCTTTCCCCCCTACCACCAGCGCCAGGTGAGGATGCAGCTTTCCAACGTCATCAAGGGGGTCATCTCCCAGCGGCTGGTGCCGCGGGCCGACGGCAAGGGGCGTGTCCCGGCGGTGGAGGTCATGATCGGCACGGCACGGGTCCGCGAGTGCATCGACGATAAGGAAAAGACAAAGCAGCTCCCCGAGGCCATTGCCCAAGGTGTCATCTCCTACGGCATGCAGACATTCGACCAGTCCCTCATGAGCCTGTACACGAGGAAGCTCATCACCTACGAGGAAGCGCTGCGCCAGTCATCCAATCCGGACGACTTCGCCCTGAAGGTCTCCGGCATTTCTTCCACCTCTGACCTCAGCTGGGACCAGTTCGAGTACAAGGAAAAACCCGAGGAAGAGGAAAAAAAGATGACCATTGACCGCTTCGGTGACGGATGAAGCGAAACAGGCCCTCCGAACGGCGCTGAAGGCGCTTTCCCGTCGTGACCACAGCGAATGGGAGATGCGGCGCGCGCTTCAGCGGAGAGGCTTTTCACCCGACGCCGTTGATTCCGTTGTTGCCCGACTCCTGGAGGCGGGGTACCTGGACGATGCCCGCTTTGCCCGGACCTTTGTCGAGTCCGCCGTCCGAAACGGGAGGGGGTACGGCGTCCGCATCCGCATCGAGCTTCTGCGCCGGGGGGTTGCGGAGAGTATCATCGAGGAGTCCCTGGGAACGCTGGCGGATGAGTATGAAGAATCCGCCCTGATCCGGGGTCTTCTCGCAAAGAGATATCCTGATTTCGATCCGCGGTCGGCCGATGACCGTCAGAAACGGAGGGTGGCCGGCTACTTTCAAAGGCGGGGATTCTCTCCGGCGGCAATCCTCCATGTTTTCCGTGACCGGGGGGAGTAACCGGCACATTCCTTTTCAGAGCTTGTTCGTACATGCGCATTCCGGAGCGCATTCCGGAGCGATTGGTATGGGCAGGCTCTTATTTTCCGGATGCGATACGTTTCCGTTCCTATTCTGAAGCGTAGGACGGAAGTGAGACTGAACAGTTGGGAGAATACATGACTGGAAAAGAACTGAGGGAAAGATTCCTGAAATATTTCGCCGAGAGGGGGCACACAGTTGTTCCGAGTTCGAACCTCATTCCAAAGAACGACCCCACGCTCCTCTTTACCAACGCGGGCATGAACCAGTTCAAGGATCTGTTCCTCGGCCTGGAAAAGAGGGACTACATCCGCGCCTGCAGCTCACAGAAGTGCGTCCGGGCGGGCGGCAAGCACAACGACCTGGAGAACGTGGGGCGTACCGCCCGCCACCACACCTTCTTCGAAATGCTGGGGAATTTCTCCTTCGGAGATTATTTCAAGAAAGAGGCCATTGCCTTTGCCTGGGAGTTTCTCACCAAGGAACTGAAGCTGGACAAGAACCGGCTCTACGTCAGTGTCTACAAGGATGACGACGAGGCCGCCGACATCTGGCACTGCCAGGAAGGGGTGCCGCTGGAGCGGATCTACCGCTTCGACGAGGACAACTTCTGGTCCATGGGGGACACCGGGCCCTGCGGCCCCTGCACCGAGATCTTCTGGGACAACGGTCCCGAGACCGGCTGCGGCAGCCCGGAGTGTGCCGTGGGATGCGACTGCGACCGCTACATGGAGATCTGGAACAACGTCTTCATGCAGTTCAACCGCGACGAAAAAGGTGTCATGACCCCCCTCCCCAAGCCGTCGGTTGATACCGGCATGGGCCTGGAGCGTATTGCTACCGTCATGCAGGGGGTGACCTCCAACTACGACACCGACCTCCTCCAGGGAATCATCCGGCACGTGGAAAAGCTGTCGGGAAAGAGATACCGCAGGGACGAGAAGGACGACGTCTCCATGCGCGTCATCGCCGACCACTCCCGCGCCACCACCTTTCTCATCTGCGACGGGGTGCTCCCCAGCAACGAGGGGAGGGGATACGTGCTGCGACGCATCATGCGGCGGGCCGCGCGCCATGCCAAAATGCTCGGATTTTCGGAGCCGGTCCTGTACCGCATGGTGGATGCGGTTTCCGAGGTCATGGGCGAGGCGTATCCGGACCTCCTCCAGAGGGAGGAGTACATCAGGAGGGTCGTCCGGGCCGAGGAGGAGCGCTTTGCCGAGACCCTGGACAACGGGCTCAGAATCCTGAACGATGAAGTGGCCTCCCTGAAGGGTCAGGGGCTCACGGTCATTCCCGGAGAGGTGGTCTTCCGGCTCTACGATACCTACGGTTTCCCCATGGACCTCACCGCCGACATCGTGCAGGGAGAGGGATTTGCCATTGACGAGGCGGGATTCGAGGCTTGCATGGAGCGGCAGCGGGAGATGGCCCGGGAACACTGGAAAGGTTCGGGAGAGGAAAAGGTCGCCTCCGTGTACCGGGAGCTCCACGGCCGGGGACTCCGCACCCTCTTCACGGGATACGACGAACGGACCGCCTATGCGGCCGTCACCGCGTTGCTCAGGGGCGGAGAGACGCTCCGGTCGGCGGATGCGGGCGATGAGGTGGATGTCATCACCGAGACGACCCCCTTTTACGGAGAGAGCGGCGGACAGGCCGGGGATACCGGCGAGATTTCGACGGGCGCCGCACACTTGGAGGTGTTCGATACCCTGCGTCCTCTGCCGGACCTGGTCGTCCACCGGGCGCGGGTGAAGGAAGGAACGATCCGTGTCGGCGACATGGCGGACCTCAGGGTCGCAGGAGAGACGCGGAATGCCACGGCGCGCAACCACACCGCCACCCACCTCCTCCAGGCGGCCCTGCGGGAGGTGCTCGGCGACCACGTGAAGCAGTCCGGCTCCCTGGTGAACAACCATCACCTCCGTTTCGATTTTACCCACTTTTCCGCCCTGACTCCTGAGGAACTGGAGCGGGTGGAAGAGCTGGTGAACCGCCACATCATGGAAAACGCCGACGTGACGGTGCTGGAAATGGGTATCGAGCAGGCCATGGAGAGCGGCGCTACGGCCCTGTTCGACGAGAAATACGGCGAAACGGTGCGGGTGGTGAAGGTGGGCGAGGTCAGCGCCGAGCTCTGCGGAGGAACCCACGTGCGCGCCGCAGGCGACATCGGCCTGTTCAAGATCGTCTCGGAATCGGGCATCGCCGCCGGGGTGAGACGTATCGAGGCCCTGACCGGTCTGGGAGCGCTCCGGTATGCCCGGCGCCTGGAGGAAGAGACCAGAAAGATCGCCTCCCTGGTCAAGGCCGAAGGGGGCGACACCGTGGAGAAGGTGGTCCGCCTCATCAGCCGCCAGAAGGAGATGCAGCGAGAGATCGATACGCTCCAGAGCCGCCTCAACGCCTCCGCTTCGGCCGATCTCCTGGCAGGGGCGCGGGAAATCGGCGGCGTGAAGGCCCTGGCCGTGAAGGTGGACGTGGCCGATGTGAAAGCGCTCCGCGAGCTGTCCGACACCCTCAAGGATCGCCTCGGCTCCGGCGTTCTCGCCCTGGGGAGCGAGATAGACGGCAAGGCGACCCTTCTGGTGGCGGTTACCAAGGACCTGACCGCACGCTTCCGGGCCGGCGACCTGATCAAGGGAATGGCCTCCATCGTCGGCGGGAGCGGCGGCGGCAAGCCGGAGCTTGCCCAGGCGGGCGGCGGCAAGCCGGAGATGCTGGACCAGGCCCTGGACACGCTGTACTCCTTGCTTGCCTGACGGCAAGCGGCACGAGGCGCCGGCCACAAGGACGGGGTGCGAAGACCCGCATACCGAGATGGGGCCCATGCGTCACCGTTCGTGACGCGTTTCCCCCGGCGCGGAAACAGCGACTGGCCCTGATTTTGTTTTTTCGCGCCTTGCGCCCTGTGCCCTGTTCCTGCTGCAAACCTTCGCGGGACCTCCATGCGAAGGAGGAAACATCACAGGCAGAGAATTTTTTTTTCGGAGCACCCGCATGCAGAAACTCATAGAAAAGGCAAACACCCTGCTGGAGGCCCTTCCGTACATCAGGCGCTTCAGCGGCAAGACCATCGTGATCAAGTACGGCGGACACGCCATGTCCGACGAGGCCCTGAAGCGCTCCTTTGCGCTGGACATCATCCTCCTCAAGTACATCGGCATCAACCCGGTCATCGTCCACGGCGGCGGTCCCCAGATCAACGAGACCCTGAAGCGCTACGGCATCGTCTCCGAGTTCGTGCGGGGCATGCGGGTCACCGACGCGGCGACCATGGGGGTGGTGGAGATGGTGCTCACCGGCCAGGTGAACCGGGAGGTGGTGGGGTACATCAACCGGCACGGCGGCAAGGCCGTGGGGCTGTCCGGCAAGGACGGCGGCCTCCTCCTGTGCGAGAAGCTCCTCCAGGAACTGGCCGGCGAAGACGGAACGATGGAGAGTGTCGATATGGGGTTCGTGGGGAAGATTCTGAGAGTTGACCCCACCATCATCGAGACTCTGGAAAAGGAGCGTTTCATCCCGGTAATCGCGCCCATCGGCGTGGGAGCGGGGGGGGAGAGCTACAATATCAATGCCGACCTGGTGGCGGGAAAGATCGCCGGGGCGCTCAAGGCCGAAAAACTGATACTCCTGACCGACGTGTCGGGAGTCAAGGACAGGGACGGGAATCTCCTCACCAGCATACACCTGCCCGAGGTCCCCCGCCTCATCGACGACGGCGTGATCACCGGCGGCATGATCCCCAAGGTGACATGCTGTGTTGAGGCCCTTCAGGAAGGGATCGGCAAGGCCCACATCATCGACGGGCGGGTGGAGCATGCCGTGCTGCTCGAAATTTTCACCGATGTGGGTATAGGAACGGAGATACGATCATGAATTCCCGGGAATGGATGGAAAAGGCGGACAAATACATCATGAGGAATTACGGCAGGTACCCGATAGTCGCGGCCCGAGGAAAAGGGTGCCGGCTGTGGGACGCCGATGGCAAGGAATACCTGGATTTTCTGGCAGGCATCGCGGTCAACAATCTCGGCCACTGCCATCCGCGGGTGGTGGAAGCGCTCCGGAAACAGGCCGGGGAGCTGATCCACTGCTCCAACCTCTACCACATCCCCCCCCAGATTGAGCTTGCCGAGCTCCTCTGCGAGAACTCCTTCGCGGACAAGGCCTTTTTCTGCAACAGCGGGGCCGAGGCCAACGAGGCCGCCATCAAGCTGGCGCGCAAGTACAGCCGGGAAAAATACGGGCCGGAGCGTTTCGAGATCATCACCGCGTCCGAATCCTTCCACGGCCGCACCATGGCGACCCTCTCCGCAACGGGCCAGGAGAAGATTCAGCGCTTTTTTGATCCGCTCCTGCACGGATTCACCCACGTTCCCTACAACGACGCGGAGGCCCTGGAAAAGGCCGTCACCTCCCGCACCTGCGCGGTGATGCTGGAGCCGATACAGGGGGAGAGCGGGGTAAACGTGCCGTCCGCGGACTACTTCCGGGAGATTCGCCGCATCTGCGACAGGCATTCCGTACTCCTCATCTTCGACGAGGTCCAGGTGGGGATGGGAAGGACCGGGCACCTGTTCGCCTACGAACATTTCGGGGTTGAGCCCGACATCATGACCCTTGCCAAGGCACTGGCGGGCGGCGCGCCCATCGGCGCCATGCTCACCAGGGACGAGTTCGCCTCTGCCTTCACCCCCGGCAGCCACGGCTCCACCTTCGGCGGGAATCCTCTGGTTACTGCCGCAGCGGTTGCCGCAGTACAGGTTATTGCGGAAGAGGGGTTCCTACGCCGCGTGCTGGAGATGGGGAACTACCTGCGGGACAGGCTGGGAGAGCTGAAGGGAAGATACCCCTTCATCACCGAGGTGCGGGGCATCGGCCTCATGGTGGGTATGGGGCTCTCCATTCCGGGTGCCGACATCATCCGCAAGGGACACGAGCGCGGGCTCCTGCTCAACTGTACCCACGACACGGTCCTCCGCTTCGTACCGCCCCTGGTGGTGACCAGGGAGGAAATCGACGAGATGATGATGATCCTTGACGGGATCCTGGTGGAGATATAGCACTATCAGCGGTCCGTCCGGATGGTTCGTCCGGAGGCGCTGTTTATTCCTGACATCAGGGCGCATGCCGTGCGCCCCTACCTTGCCGATAACAGAGGGATACCACATGAAAAAGGATTTTCTGGCGCTCCATGGATTTTCCAAAAAGGAACTGGACGGTCTCTTCGATCTGGCGCTCGACCTGAAGAAGAAACAGAAGAACGGCGACAAGCACCACATCCTCAAGGGGAAGACCCTGGCCATGATCTTCGAGAAGTCTTCCACCAGGACCCGCGTATCCTTCGAGGTGGGGATCTACCAGCTGGGCGGCCACGGACTGTTCATCTCCTCAGCAACCTCCCAGATGGGGCGCGGCGAGCCCATCAAGGACACGGCCCGCACCCTGTCCCGCTACTGCGACGGCATCATGATCCGGACCTACGGCCAGGAGATCGTGGAAGAGCTGGCCCGGTACAGCACGATTCCCGTCATCAACGGTCTCACCGACCTCTTCCACCCCTGCCAGGTCATGGCGGACCTCATGACCGTCATCGAGCACAAGGGAGGCTACAAGGGGCTCAAGTTCTCCTGGGTGGGCGACGGCAACAACATGGCCAACACCTGGATCGAGGCGGCGGCCATCTTCGGCTTCGACCTGACTCTCGCCTGCCCCAAGGGATACCAGCCCGATGCCGGGGTCCTGGAA
>JAAZOO010000469.1 GCA_012797715.1 Geobacteraceae bacterium
CTCGTACCTCCGCTTGCAGTCGTCGCAGAGGCTTTCCAGTCGATCACTCAGAAACTGCCGCAGCTTTCTCCGGTACTCCGGACGGCACTCGTGACAGCCGAGCGAGTTTATCTGGAGCCTGGGCTCCATCAATCCCAGCTCGGCGAAGAAATGGCAGAGCATGGTCAGCACCTGAGCATCCACCTTGGGATCCGAGACACCGGCGACTTCGACGCCTATCTGGTGGAACTGGCGGTAGCGCCCTTTCTGGGGACGCTCGTAGCGGAACATCTGCCCCATGTAGTAAAGCTTTGTGACCGAGTCGACGGTGTGCAGCTTATGTTCGATGAAGGCGCGGATGACGCCCGCCGTCCCCTCGGGACGAAGGGTGATCCCATTTCCTCCCTTGTCGGTGAACGAATACATCTCCTTTTCCACGATGTCGGTGGCATCGCCGATGGAGCGGGAAAACAGTTCGGTCTTCTCCAGTACCGGAACCCGAATCTCGGAAAAACCGTAGGCCTCGAAGACCCGCAGAGCGGTCTTTTCCACGTGCTGCCATTTCCGGACCTCTCCGGGAAGTATATCGTTAAACCCCTTGATTCCTGTCAGTGCCACGTATGGTACCCCTTCTCTTCCTCACAATGCGTCAGTCTTCGTACAGCGCCCTGAACACCCGATTTCTGCCGCTGAACTTGCCTCGATACATGGCCTTGTCGGCCACTTCCAGCAGTTCCAGTTTCGAGCGGGTGTCGTCGGGAAAACAGGCGTATCCTATGCATGCCGTCAAGTGGATATCGTATCCGTCATCGGCGAGGAACACATTTCTCTCTATGGTGGTCCGGATACGTTCGGCCACGGTGGCGGCGCTCTCGGCGTCCGTCTCCACAAGGATGATCGTATATTCGTCTCCACCGTATCGAATCACCAGATCCACGTCGCGCACCGATCTCTTCAACAGGGAGCCGACTTCACCCAGCACCCGGCTGCCGATGAGATGGCCGTGGGTATCATTGACCCCCTTGAAAAGGTCCAGGTCGATGAAAAGGAGCGCAACACAGGAACCATAGCGTTCCGCGCGCTTCAGTTCCCGTTCCAGTGCCAGATCCAGGTAGCGATAGTTGAAAAGTCCGGTCAGTTCGTCGATATAGAGGAGATTGCGCGCAGAGGCGAATCGGGACGCGTTCTCAAAGGCCAGAGAGGCCTGATCCTGGAGGAAATGAAGATTCCTGAGATTCAGTTCCTCCGGGAGAGCGCCCCCCTCCGGATTGAAGATAGCGACAATTCCCTGGAGGACCGTCTTTGAACGGATCGAGAACAGCAGCACTTCATCGAGCCCGGCCGGGATACCCTCGCCGGGAAGTGACTCATGCACGCACAGGCACTCCACATCCTTTCTCACAACGCTTTCCACGCTGAACCTGATGTTGGAGGCAAGGATCATTTCGCTGAGCAGCGTCCCCTCCTGGACGGTAAACCCGCGTATATCCTGCAGGGAGAGGCACCCCTCCTCATCGGTAAAGATACCCAGCGCCCTCTCCGCGCCAAGTTCCTTGGCAAAAGAGTCCACCACCAGAGTGCCGAGGCGCTCAATCTCCAGACAGTTGGAAATGGTCTGCCCGACCTGAAAAAGGTGCACCAGCCCCTTCAATTCGCTATTTTCGTTCAGGAGCCTGCGCTGCTCCATGCACAGGGCAACGGTATGCCGCAACTCATCGTGGTTGACCGGTTTCAGCAGGTAATCGCGGGCACCGTTTTTCAGCGCCTGAATGGCGGATTCCACGTTGGTGTTGCCGGTCACCATAATGACGTCGATGTCCGGATCGTGCCGTTTCACGCGGAAGAGGAGATCCATTCCGCTCTGACCGGGCATTATCAGATCGGTAACAATAAGGTGGCACTCCGTACGGGTGAGAAACTCCATCGCGTCATCAACGGATGCGGCAGTATGCACCTCATACCCCTCTCCGCTCAGCAGATGGCAGTACATCTCCCGGAAAAACCGGTCGTCCTCAACGACGAGAATCCTTTCCATACCGCATCTCCCAGAACACCAGCTCACACAGTGTCACCCGTGCGGAAAGTGGTAGAATTGCTCCTCAAACTAGCAAAGAAAACAGAACATTGTCAATCAAAATGGCCGTTTTTCATGAATGTTGCGACACCCCACGTTCCGCTGCCGTAGGTTACCGTGACCGACCCGTCCCGATCCGTGCGGAACACCCGAATTCCCTGCTTCCCAAGTCGGCC
>JAAZOO010000470.1 GCA_012797715.1 Geobacteraceae bacterium
TCCGCAATCCAGAGGGGGGCATCGGCGCAACAAACAGATCGGAGAAAGGCATGCCGCAGCGGACAAGGGATGAATCCACCTGCCTACACCCGAGCTTTCAGGCAAAGACAATTGTTTCCCTGCGCTCCCGTACTCTGGATAGCAAAAACGGCCGACGCTGCCAGAATACCTCTGTGACGTCGGCCGTTTCCATGAACGGTTCTCGGAATGATGGATGCGGGAGATGGGTCACGGGTGACGGGACATCCCTTCTGTAACATCTACATTATGTACGCCCCCGTACCTCGCCCTTCAAAAACACACCCATGCGGAAGCACCGTTTCCTCCCGTCTGCCCGGGGTTGTATCAGCTCAGGGGAATCCACATGCTTTTTGCAGTTCCGATAAACGTGCTGTACGAATGAAGCATTCCGAAATTCGAGCAACTGACGGAGTATCCTTCGATTTCCCGGATATTGGCCAGGTCTTCCTTAATTTCGTCCACCATTACCACGCTCGTCTTCTGCTCACTGTGCACCTTCTTGATGACAAAGTCCTGATCCTCCTCCGTAAGGAATGAATAGACAGGAACAAGGCAATGCTTGTCCACAATCTCTATCAGGTCTTCCGGAAACATATCTTTCTGCGACTGGACTTCGAGATCAACCATGCTCATCTGTCCGAAAAGACCGCCGGGTTTGTCGGGCGAGGACGCGGGGTAGGTTGTGATGCACGGAACAGTAACCTTCAGGGACACCTTCGGTTTGAGATCGCTCTTTGCTACGCTGGCGGAATACGTGCACTGATAACGGACAAGACACTTTTCCTTGGAAACGGGAGTTTCTTTCTCGACAAAAAACGGATAGTTGAAATCTCCCTTGACTTTCGTGGCGTTCAGTTCCTTCATATAATCAAGGATATTGGTCTTCAAGGTTTCCGTTCCGATACGCTCGCGGTGCTGGTGAACGATCTGAATGAACTTGTCAATCCAGCGCGCCTCGAATTCCTGCATAATGCGGGCAGCAATGGAAATATTGGCAATGGTGAACTGGCCTTCTGTATCCTCTCGTGACAATACCTTCATGGGAAACGGCAAGTCGGTCATTCCCACATCCTGCATGAACCTCTTTTCGTTCTTCATGTCAGCCTCCTTTGGTAAACGCGTTGTCCTACCCCAGTAAGACCCACCTTCACCACCCCTCCAATGAAGCCGAGCCTTACGCGAAGACGAAATGAACGGGCACACCAGAAACCCGCATATTTTCATCTAAACTTATTTTGTTTTATTTAAGCTGAATATTAACGGAAATGTCAAGAATATTTTACCTGAAATAAAACATATTTCAATGTAGCTGAACATTATATCTACTGAAATGATGGGGGAAAACCATAAAAAAAGCCCCTGGGAACATCCCAGGGGCTTGATGTGGATTTCCGGCTTGACTATCAGCTGAGAGCAGGATCACGAAATAGAATCAGTTTTCCATGCTGCATGTACGGGTTCTATTCATCCCTTTCATAGTCGACAATGCGCTTTGCAACGGTCTTGATGCTGAGCAGGTCGGAGTAGTTGATGTTGTTGCCCAGGTAGTTGCCACCGTCGGTACCGCAGCCGAGGGTCAGTGAAGGAGGCAGTTCGTTGTAGATGAGACCGACGCTGCCGTGAACCGCAGGCTGGTTGAGAAGGAGACGGTTAGCGGGAATTTCCATGGCAAACTTGTTGATAACCGCATCGTCCTGGGCATGGATAACGGCAGTGTGACCTGCGCCACCCCAGCGGAGCTGGCTCTTGGCGGCCTCAATAGCTTCGTCGGTGCTGTTAAAGCAGATATAGCCGAGAACCGGGGAGAGCTTCTCATGGCTGAACCAGTCTTCCGGACCGATTGTGGTCAGGGGCACTAGCAGGAGCTTCCTGTCTTCGGGAATCTTGAAGCCTGCCAGCTCGGCAATGTACTGGGGAGACTTGCCGACGATGGCGACCGCGGGGACGCCCCTCTCCTTGTCGAACATGACCGCTTCCAGTTTCTTTTTCTCTTCTTCGTTGACCAGGTACGCGCCTCTTTCGATCATCATCTGCACGGCCTTGTCGCAGACTTCCTTGTCGTCGAAGATCATGGACTGGTCGGAGGAGCAGATGGTGCCGTTGTCGAAGGTCTTGGATGCGATAACATTGTTCACCGCAACGCTCAAGCGGGCGGATTTGGAGATGAAAACCGGGGTGTTGCCTGCGCCCACGCCGATAGCCGGGTGGCCGGAGCTGTAGGCGGACTTCACCATGGCGTTGCCGCCGGTTGCCAGAATCAGGTTGACGCCCGGGTGCTTGAACAGCAGGTTGGTCGCCTCTATGGAGGGCTCTTCGATCCACTGGATGCAATCTGCAGGAGCGCCTGCGGAAACCGCCGCATCGCGCATGATCCTCGCCGCTTCGGCGCTGCACTTCTGTGCGCGGGGGTGGAACGCGAAGATGAGGACGTTGCGGGACTTCAGGGCGATGAGTGACTTGAACATGACCGTCGAGGTCGGGTTGGTGGTGGGGGTAGCGGCGGCAATGACGCCGAACGGCTCGGCGACGTACGTAACGCCGGCCTCTTCCTTGATGACGCCGACGGACTTCTTGTCTTTGAAGTATTCATAGACAACATGTGCGCCGAGGTGATTCTTGATCGCCTTGTGATCCGCACGGCCGATGCCGGTCTCTTCGACCGCCATTTCAGCGCGCTTGACTTCGTTTGCAACACTGGCGGCATCCATCGCCGCGCAGATCTTGTCCACCTGCTCCTGAGTCATCTCCCTCATGACATCGGCTGCTTTGCGTGCCTTTGCTACCAATTCATCAATCTTCTGTACTACGTCTGCCATGACATACCTCCATTAAGTTAGTGTTAGGTGAATTGTTCATCGCATAACAATTCAGCACCTATGGGTAGCCTGAGTGACGACGGCGATGCCGGTATTAATTCTGAAAAAACGAGCTGATAACGAGGTGGAAAGCCTTGCTTTGGACATGTGAGACGCACCGGACACCCTCCGGTAAACGCACTGCAAAGAATACACAATACCCCCCCCCTTGTCAAACAATTTTTCGCCCCAAAAACAGCCTAACATGGCGTATTTTCTAATTTTTTACTCAAAGTAAAGGTTCGATTTCCCGTAGTGGTGCCCCCTGTATTGTCAATATACTGATTTATCGCCGGAAGCAGATAGAGACGGTTCAGTTTCCCTTGATATGATTTTTTGTAATAATGAAGAATTATACCATGACTAAAATATATTGCATTTCAAGAAAATATTGATTCATCAGATTCCATGGAAGACAAAATACAGTGAGAATGACATTTCAGGATTCCCATTCTCCCACCATTTCACCTGATTTAGCGACCCGCAGAATCAGTCCGGCTTTTCTATTGACCCCTCTTCTTTCACTATGGTATACGTGCAAAGATTTATAATGCTATTCTTCACAGGAAATACAACAACGTACTACCATCCAAGGAGGAAGTCATGCATCTCATCGACAAAATCAAGTCAAAGGCAAAAAGCAATCTTCAGACCGTCGTCCTTCCGGAAAGTTACGATGAAAGGATGCTCTTCGCCGCAGAGAAAATCGTCGGTCAGGGTCTAGCCAGGATTGTGATGCTCGGAAACCCGGAGAAAGTCGGGGAATCCGCATCAGCCAAGGGCGTGAATTTACAGGGTGTCCAGATTGTCGATCCGGTGACGTCCGAAAAACTTGACTCCTACATAGAAAAGCTCGTTGAAATCCGGAAAAGCAAGGGTCTCAGCCCGGAAGACGCCCGAAAGCTGCTCACTGCCCCGGACAACCTGTACTTTGCAGGGATGATGGTGCGCATGGGTGACGCAGGGGGGTGCGTGGCGGGAGCCACCAGCACCACCGGCAACGTTCTCAGGGCAGCCATCCAGACCATCGGCACTAGCCCTGGAATCAAAACCGTTTCATCCTTCTTCATCATGATTACCAGGGATCCCAAATTCGGTGAGGACGGCATTGTTCTCTTTGCGGATTGCGCCGTGAACCCCAACCCCGACTCACAGGCTCTGGCGGAGATCGCGGTCGCGACCGCCCGCAACTGCAAATCCTTTCTGGATGTGGATGCCAGAGTGGCCATGCTTTCCTTCTCCACCAAGGGGAGCGCTTCCCACCCCGACGTGGAAAAGGTCACAAAGGCCCTGGAGATTGCCAAGCAAATCGACCCCAATCTCCAGATCGACGGAGAGCTTCAGGCAGACGCAGCCCTCATACCCAGCATCGGCGCAAAGAAGGCTCCCGGCAGCACAGTGGCAGGCAAAGCCAATGTCATCGTGTTCCCCGATCTGGATGCAGGCAACATCGGGTACAAGCTCACGGAAAGAATCGGCGGAGCCGAAGCCATCGGTCCGGTCATCCAGGGCCTTGCCAAGCCGGTGAACGATCTCTCCCGCGGCTGCTCCGTGGAAGACATAGTGAGCGTTGCAGCAATCACCGCTGTGCAGGCGCAGGGCTGATAAAGGAAGGATTGGGAACAGAAGGCAATGCAAAAGGCCGGCTATGAAAGCCGGCCTTTTGTTTCACTGCAAATCAAGGTGCTGCGGACTAGCGGACATAATCCGCCCTGGAAAAGGAATATTCGAAATTCATGTGGTCCGTATAGGTTCCATCCAGAATTGCGGCAACGTCTTCGGTAAAAACGAGCTCTTCATCCGTGGGGATGACGAAGACCTTGATCGGCGAATCGTCGGTCGTGATGAGACACTCTTTCCCCTTGACCGCTTCCCGGTTTCTTTCCCTGTCAAAGTGAATACCCATATGCTCAAGGCCGTGGCAGGCCATTTCGCGGATCTGCCAGCCGCGCTCGCCGACGCCGGCGGTGAAAACAACCGCATCCAGTCTCCCAAGAACCGCCATATAGCTGCCGATATACTTCCTCAGCCGGTAGGCTTCGATGTCCATGGCAAGCTTGCAGGTCTTGTCTCCCTTTTCGGCATGCATCACCACGTCCCGGCGGTCGGTATACTTTCCGGTGATCCCGAGAATGCCGCTCTTTTTGTTCAGGATCGAGTCAATCTCGGATGCCGAGAGTCCTTCTATCTGCATCATGAAGCCGGGAATCGCAGGATCGATGTCGCCGCAGCGGGTCCCCATCACCGCTCCCTCCAGGGGCGTGAGGCCCATGCTGGTATCGACGGAAACGCCGTTTCTGATGGCGCAATGGGAAACGCCGTTTCCGATATGCATGGTAATGATATTGGTGTCCTTCGGCTTCTTGCCCAGCATGACCGCAGCACGTTTCGATACATACAGGTGGGATGTGCCGTGGAAGCCGTAGCGGCGGACACCGTAGCGCACATACCAGTCATAGGGCAGCGGATAGATATAGGCGTAGTCGGGCATGGTCTGATGGAAAGCCGTATCGAAAATGGCCACGTTGGGGACATTGGGCAGCACCGCCATCATGGCCTCGATGCCCGCGATGTTGGGCGGGTTGTGGAGAGGAGCGAGGTGCTGCACGGCCTTGACGGCAGTGAGAACGTCTTCATCGATCAGCACGGACTTGGTAAACTGCTCTCCGCCGTGCACGACGCGGTGACCGACCGCTGATATCTGGCTGATATCGGGAAGAACGCCGTGTTCGGGATCCGTGAGGGTCTTGATGATAAGGTCCATTGCAACGTTATGGTTCGGGCACTCCGATTCCTTTTTATACTTCTGACGACCCGGCACCTCGTGCTGGATGAAGGAGCCGCCCACGACAACCCTCTCCACAACCCCTTTCGCAATAACCTCTTTGTTTTTCCAGTCAAAAAGCTGGTACTTGACAGACGAACTGCCACAGTTAATGGCCAGAATATCCATTTACCTTCCTCCCGTACGGTTTGTTGTCATCAAAATTTTTTTAGGGTGATGAAATTGATCGGAAATGCCTGATGCATGAACATCGGTGGCTTAATGAGGCACTGAAAAAAGATCGGTATTTTATACACCAGCAGACTGCCGAATACAACATTTTTATAGCGCTACCGCCCAATCCTTCAGAGAACGTAAAGGCGTATCATACTGTTTTTCCGTTTTTTTTGCCGTTTCGCGTCACAACGGACAGCCTGTTGTTTTATTAGTATTCTTACATTTTTTGAGTCTGTTTTTTATTTAAATGGAATTTTTTTTAATTATAATCAAACCCTCCGGTCCCGGATCCCTGCTTTCCTGCAAACGCACGTATCCACCTGTCTCAACCACCACAAACCTGAGCAACAGCTACCGGCGAATCACTTCCCGGACCGTCACGCCGTCGGCCCCGACTATCCTGACGCTGAGA
>JAAZOO010000038.1 GCA_012797715.1 Geobacteraceae bacterium
CTTCTTCGCCTCCATGCCGACCGCAAGCACTTTCTGCTGCCCGCCGTAGGTCTTCTGCACCGCGACGACGGACGGTTCGCGCACCACGACACCCTTTCCCTTCAGATAGACGAGGGTATTGGCGGTCCCCAGGTCGATTGCCAGATCGTTGGAAAACATACCGAATATATAATCAAATATCTTGAGCATCATTCATTCCCTTCGCCGTGCATTGCTGCGGCTATCTTGAACCGGAATAGGAAGGATGAATGGTAGCAAAAACCGCCTGTGCTTACAAGAGAGAAAATGGCACCATCTAACCGGTTGCTTTTGCACCGTGATTATATTACTATGCCGTCCCGTCAACGCGAAAATTCCCTTATTTATTAAGAAAAAGGAGTTACCTGCAATGCTTGGAGTCATGAGAAAGTATAAACGGTCATTTCTCATAAAAGGCGTATTCTCAGTCATCGTTCTCTCCTTTGTGGGCACGATCTTCCTGATCTGGGGCAAGGGAGGAGAGGGGCTACGGGGATCGAAATATGCAGCCAAGGTGAACGGCGCTACAATCTCCTTTCAGGAATATTCAAGGGGTTACGATCAGATGCGGGAGTCTTTCCAGCGGATGTACGGACAGCCCATCACCCCTGAGATAGAAAAACAACTGGGGCTCCGGAAGATGGCCATCGAAAACCTGATCAGCGCCACACTGGTCCGGCAGGAAGCGAACCGGATGGGCATCAAGGTATCGGACAAGGAAGTAATCGACGAAATATCAAAAATACCGTACTTCTCCACGAACGGCGCTTTCGACAAACAGAAGTATGAGCAGGTGCTCAAGATGAACAGGATCACGCCCTCCGAGTACGAAGAGGCAATCCGGAAGGAAATCCTGATGCGCAAAGCCCGCACGTCCATACAAGAGGGTGCGAAGGTTACCGATGCAGAAGCAATCGAAGCCTTCAGAAAAAAGAGGGACACAATAAATCTTCAGTTTACCTCCTTCTCTCCGGAAGACGTGAAAAAGGATATCAACGTCACCGACAAGGAACTGAACGCCTACGTGGAGCGGCACAAAAAGGAATTCATGACTGACGAGGAAATCAGCATATCCTTTCTTCTCCTCTCCCCCGCTGCGGCTGCCTCCAGGGTCACCGTGAGCGAGGACGAGCTCTCTACGTACTATCAGAAAAATATCGACCGCTACCAGGACAAGGGAGGGATACTCCCCTTCGATGCGGTAAAGGAACGGGTCAAGGCCGACTGCACGAGATTCAAGGCGGCGAAAAAAGCCTATGAAATGGCCGCGGACGCATACAACAAAACCCATGCGACTGGCGACCTGAAAGCGGCGGCCGGCATGCTTGGCGTCACGGCCAGCGAAACTCCCCTCTTTTCCATGAAGAAGCCGCCTGCATCCATCGCTGGAGAGGCTGTCCTTATCCAGAAGGCATTTTCCCTGAAGCAGGGAGAACTGGGAGGCCCTGTCGAGACCGCGAAAGGAGTGTATCTTTTCAAGGTCCTGAAACGCAATCCCGCCACCGTTCCTCCGCTGGACACGATACGGGGCGAGGTGCGAAAACGGGTCCTCGCGGAGATGTCCCTTGATTTGGCTCGCAAGAAGGCATCGGATGTCCAAGCACGGATGAGCAAGGGACCGCTCACCGAGTCGCTCCAGGAAACGGGGAATTTCATGTATTCGGAAAAGGGGAGCATACCCAAGATAGGCGAATCCAGGGAGCTCATGGAAGCGGCGTTCCTCCTGAAAACGAATGACCCGGCTCCCAAGTCACCCTTTCAGGTGAACGGCCGCTGGTATGCTGTCCGTCTCAAGAGCAGGACGGAGACTTCACTGGACGATTTCAAAAAGGAACGAGAGAAGATAGTCGCCGAACTCCGCCCCCGGAAACAGCGGGAAGCCGTGGAGAAGTGGCTGAAGGAACTCCGGGACAAGGCGAAAGTAGACATAAACCCTGCTCTCACCGGGGAGTAATCCGCAGGATCAGGCGCACCATCTCCGTTACATAACCGGCAGCCAGTGGGCACGCCGGACCTGAAGACAAGGAGGACACCGTGGCACATCTGGTGCTTTCGACCGACTTTCCCGACCTGAAACGCGCAGGGCGCGGCAAGGTCCGCGACATATACGACCTGGGAGACCAACTCCTCATCGTCACCACAGACCGCATATCAGCCTTCGACGTCATCATGAACGAAGGGATACCCGGCAAGGGTCAGGTACTCACCGCCATTTCCGCTTTCTGGTTCCGGCAGATGGAAGGCATCCTGCCCCACCACCTGATATCCACCGATGTTGCGGACTTTCCGACCCAATGCGAGAAATACAGCGACATCCTCCAAGGACGCTCCATGCTGGTGAAAAAGTCGCGACCGCTGCCGGTTGAGTGCATCGTCCGCGGCTACCTGGCAGGTTCGGGCTGGAAGGAATACCGGGAAACGGGTTCCGTCTGCGGCATTCCCCTCCCCCCCGGACTCCGCGAGTCGGAGCGCTTGGCGGAACCGATCTTCACACCGTCCACCAAGGCGGAAATCGGCGACCATGACGAGAACATCCCCTTTGAACGCATGGTGGAACTGTGCGGAAAAGAAATCGCCGAAACGGCCCGAAAGGCCACGCTGGAGATCTACGCGTCAGCCCGGGAAACGGCCGCAGCGCGCGGTATCATCATTGCGGACACAAAATTCGAATTCGGAATGCATGGCAACGAACTGATACTCATCGACGAGTGCCTGACCCCCGATTCAAGCCGTTTCTGGCCCATGGAGGGGTATCAGCCCGGTCGCCCCCAGCCCAGCTTCGACAAGCAGTTCCTCCGGGATTACCTGGAAACCCTTGACTGGGACAAGAAAGCTCCGCCGCCCCCGCTTCCGGAAGAGATCATCCGGAAAACATCCGAAAAGTACCGCGAAGCCCTGGAAAGGCTCACCGGAAACGAATAGGAAGGAAGGCGCCCCGGACACGGAACCCGGGGCCTTTCCCGCCGCCTCTCCCTTCCCCTCCGGAACTCGGACACCTGGCTCCCTGCGGGAGAGAATCTGCGGGACACTCCCGAAGGAAGCGATGGGGGGGAAAGGGTTCCACATCTTTTTCTTCATGCCCCCCGGTTAAAGTAGTGCCCGCTTCCGCCGAATAGTACAAGAGAACGCATCTTCTCCGGCCCCCTCCCGAACTGTTCCGTTCAGGAACACATCCGGGAGGATACCTTCCCTGAGTATCGGAGAACGTGCATTTCCCTTCTCTCCCTTATCCCGGCCACGATTGTTTTTCGTGTACGCCTTCGTTTCCTTCAAAACGCCTCCCGAACTTCGAGGCGCTGAACGGGGCCCGATATGGAACGCAAGGAACTAGCGGGCATCGAGCAAACCGCCATGGTCTGTACTCTCCTCCATGAATCCCATGCCTTCTTCACCGGAATAGTCGGAATCTCTTTCCTCGCATTCTTCTCGGGATTCATGCTGTACCGCAAACTAACGTCTGCACTCAGTGAAAAAAGTGAGGGAGAAGCCCTGTTCCGCGCCGTCGTGAGCGTGGCATCGGATGGCATCCTTCTTGTTGACGCGGAGAGCCTGCAGATTCTTGAAGCCAACAGAGGCCTGGAGGCCATGCTCGGGTACGGTGAGGGAGAACTCACGGGAAAGAGCCTGTCCTCCCTGACCGCCTGTGATCACGATTTTCACAAAGGGGCATCGCCGGGAGAATCCGTCGAATCGTCTTCCCGGGCTGCCGACCGGGTATTTCTCACCAGGGAAGGAAGAGAGATTCACACCCAGACGAAAACAACCCGTGTCCGCCTCAAAAAAAGGGAGATAGTATGCCTGTCCGTCCATGACATAACGGAGAGAAAACAGGCCGAAGAAGCCCTGCGCACTGTCACTATGGAACTGGAGAGGCGTATTGCGGAAAGGACGGCAGAGTTATCCGAGGCCAACGCCCGGCTGACGGCCGATATCGAGGAAAAGATTCGGGTAGAGACAGCTCTCAGAAAGGAAGAGAGCATCCGCCGCATGGTGTTCGACGCGATTCCTGACATGATTACCGTTATCGACCGGAATCTCCGCATTATCCACTCCAACTGGGGCGGCGGATACGACTACGTTCCCCAGGAGATGCGCAGCGGCACCCCCTACTGCTACGACGCCTTCTATCCTTCCCAGGGCGGGAAGTGCGAGCCGTGCCATGCGCTTGAGGCCTTTACCACCGGAAAGGTGGTTTGCAGGGAAAAACTGAACCCCCGCATCGGTCATGTGGAGATCTGCGCATACCCCATCTTCGGCGACGACGGTCAGGTTCTCATGGTAGTGGAACATGCCAGAAATATTGACGAAAGAAAGAGACTGGAAGAGGAGCGGCTGAAGTTTCAGAAACTGGAATCGGTGGGCATGCTGGCAGGGGGAATCGCCCATGACTTCAACAATCTGCTCACCGGCGTGCTGGGAAATATCTACCTATCCAAGACACTTGCCCCAAAGGGTGGAAAACTGGCACGGCGGCTGGAAGAGGCTGAAAAGGCCGCACAGCGCGCCGCAAGCCTGACCCACCAGCTTCTCACTTTTTCACGGGGCGGTGAGCCTGTCAGGAAAACCGTTTCCCTGGAAAAGTTGATCAGAGACACCGTCTCCTTCGGTCTGCGCGGGTCGAACGTCAGGTGCGAAATCTCCATACCTCCCGACATCTGGCCCGTCCAGGTGGACTGCGGACAGATATCCCAGGTAATCGGCAACCTTATCATGAATGCGGACCAGGCCATGCGCGACGGTGGAATCGTCACTGTCTGCGCGGTCAATGCCATCGTCGGGCAGAAAGAATCCCCTACCCTCTCACCGGGGAGGTACGTGAAGGTTTCAGTCACGGATAGCGGCTCCGGAATACCGGATTCTGATTTGGGCAGGATATTCGACCCCTATTTCACGACAAAAAGCTCGGGAAGCGGTCTGGGGCTCTCGGCTGCATTTTCCATTATCAAAAAACATGGCGGGGTCATTACCGTTGATTCCCGTCTCGGAGAAGGCTCAACATTCCATTTCTTCCTCCCTGCGGCGGACGGGGTTGCGGCGGAAATTGAGGGTGAACCCGCAGCGCCCGGACGAGAGAGAGGAAAAATTCTCGTCATGGATGACGAGGAGATCATCCGTGAAATCTCGGGAGAAATTCTTGCCCACCTGGGATACCGGGCTGAGTTCTGCACAGACGGGGCTGAAGCCATCGAGAAATACAAAGAGGCCCGTGAATCGGGAGAACCGTTCGACCTCATCCTCATGGACCTGACCATTCCCGGAGGCATGGGCGGGAAGGATGCCATGAAGCGCATCCTGGAAATCGACCCGGATGCCAAAGGGATTGTCTCCAGCGGTTACTCCAGCGATCCGATTCTTGCCAGGTACGATCAGTACGGCTTCCGCGGCGTTATGACAAAGCCCTACGATATGGAAGAAATGGAACGAACGCTGCGACGGGTCATGGACGAGGAGAAGCGGGGCTGAACGATAGCCTGCCGATCCACGGAGTGGCGCTACATCGCATAGAGGGTTTCGTCCCGCTGGGGCGGCGCAAGACGCCGTTTTACCCCCGCGACGCCCTCGCGGACAAAGGGATTTTCCAGTTCCGTCAGATCCCCCATTTCCTCCTCGATCTTTTCCGGGTCTTCCCCGGCCTCGAGACGGCGGATGGCCTCTTCCGCCCGAGAACCCAAATCAATGCCGGTTGCCTCGGAAAACCTCCGCATGAAACGGGCCATCTGCCGGGGATCGTTCTCATCGATTCCGTCCATCTCTCCGGCAAGCCCTTCCAGGGCCCTCTCCATTCTCTCCTCATCCATATCCGGTATTCCCTCCACCGGCTCATCCTTGCGGCCATGGGAGAAGGCAAAGGGCGAAACCTGCTTTTCCAGGTCCGGCCGCCCGCACCGTGGGCAGGCGGGCCGCTTTTCCGTTGTTATCCGTCTGGACAGAAAATTGTAGATTCTGTGGCAATCAACGCAATAGAACTCATACACCGGCATGGTATCCGCTCCTCAGCAGGTTCCTGCCGTGCCGGGAGGAAACGGGCCCGGCACGGAAACGATTCGATTTTCCTCTCATACCATACTCGACCGGTGGAATGCAACCGTGCCCTGCGGCAGCAGAAGGGTGCTCCCGCCCCTGACCGGATCCAGGCCCGGAAAAGCCAGGACCCTACCGAAACCGGCAGGTGAAGGTATTCGTAGAGGGCGACTCTGGCCCGTTTCGTCGCTGCTC
>JAAZOO010000471.1 GCA_012797715.1 Geobacteraceae bacterium
CCACGGTGTCCTGGAGCCGGACGTCCACTTTCTGCAGAAACCGTTCAGCATGCAGGGCCTGGCGATGAAGGTGAGGGAGGCGCTGGCTGGTACTTCCTCTGGTACCGCGTAACAGCGAGGGGTCATGAAACAGATTCCTCGGCTTCTTCCCCAGGAAAGAAGCGGCGGCCAGGAAAAAAGAGCGAGCGTTCGTGAACGATCTCAGCGGACCAGAAGATTCAAGTCCCTTGCAGAAAACAGTCGCCTCTGCCATTGGGGACAGCGCCGAATTTGTCCCTGAGATACGCGAAAAACTGCGGCAAATTGCGCAAGGGCGAGGTTGGTCGACTGCGAAGGTGTGACCCTTGCGCGTACGCGAAAAAGCGAGGAATAATTTCTTTTCTGAAGGAGAACCCCATGCAACGGAACAATAGTAGCGACGAGAAGAATCACGACACCAATGCCTCCTCCTCATCGTGCGGCATACCCCGGCGGACCGTCCTGAAAGGGATGCTGGCCACCGGTGCGATGACCTGTCTGGGCGGGCTGGGGATGCTGGCAACGAACGCCTGTTCGCACGGTCAGTCGATTCCAGAGCGTATTCAACTGTTTGTCAACGGAACAATCTATCTTGACGCCGAGCGGAAGGCGAGCAATCTGCTGGTGGAAAACGGCACGGTGCGGGCCGTTGATGTGGCTCCGGAACGTTACTCACATGCTGAGATCGTCGATCTGAAACGGGGGATTGCGTATCCGGGATTCAACGACAGCCACGCCCACCTGCTTGAGAGCGGTTTTTTTGCCTTTTATGGAGTGAACTTGAGCGCATGCGACGAGACAAAACCGGATTTCTCAGGAAACCTGGCGGACTGCATTGCCGGCGCTCTCCGGAAATATCTGGATACGTACCCTGAGACGCAGATCATCATCGGCGGCGGTTTCTACCCGCGCGACTATGATGCCTGGTCCCTGGAAGACCTGGCAAAGATCGATGCGGCGACGGGAAACATCCCCCTGTTCCTGGGTGACAAGCTCGGTCACAATGCCCTCATCAACACGGCGACCATTGAACTGGCGAAACTGACACCGGAAACCCCGGTTCCCCTGGGGGGAAAGATGGTGACGCAGGACGGTAAGCTGACCGGCATGCTCAGGGAGTCCGCCATGACCCTGCCGTGGGACGTGCTTGCCGCCCGGTTCGACAAAGGGCGGATACGGGACGCAACGCTCAAGATGCTGCAGGTCTGGGCAGGCTTTGGCTACACATCGTTTGTGGAGATGGGGGGAGGCGTCGGCGTCCGCTTTCACTTTCCCGACGTCCTTTTCGATCTGGAAAGAGGCGGAGAACTGCCGTTGCGCACCAATTACTGCTACCTGATCCAGAAACTGAGCGACGTTGACGCGGCCGCCGCCTGCAGGCGCACGGAAACCGACATGGTGCGCTTCGTGGGCGGCAAGATCTTTGTCGACGGCGCATATGCCGCCGGCCAGGCCTGGACCTCATGGGAGCACCAACAGCCTGATTATTACGGCCTGCCGGAAATCTGGCCCGACGACCGGGGCGGAAGGGAATACAACCTGAACCGTATCGTGGAAAAGGCGGAATCCCTGGGATTGAATATGCACTATCACACGCAGGGCGACCGGGCGATCGACGCCGTGCTCAATGCCCTCGATGCGGTGCGCGCCAAAACCGGAGGAATCCTCGGCATCCACTGTCTCATCCATCTCGCCTTTATCACAACGGAGCAGATGGAAAGGATCAGGGGCTTCCAGGGGCGGGTGGTGACCACGGTCCAGCCCGCATTCTGGAAAGAGCAGAGCTCGACCGCGTACTACTACGGCGACCGGGCCGCCGCCGCCTATCCCATCAAGCAGTTGATGGACACGGGTGTTTCAGTGGGATTCAGCACCGATTTCTCGTATCCCCTTTGCAATTGTCGCCTGTCATGGCCGCCATGGGAATTGCACTTACGGGGGCAGGCGACCCGCGGAATCATCCGCCGGTGAGCGCGAAGGACGCTGTCAGGGCTTTTTCTCTCGGCAGCGCCTTGACCACGGGCAAAAGCGATACCGGAAAGCTGGATCCGGGATACAAGGCGGATTTGGTGGTGTACGACAAGGATGTATATTCCTTGGCGCCGGAAGCAATCAGTAAAGACAGCCCGAAGCTCTTGAGCACGTATGTCGGCGGGCGCATGGTCTACCAGGCACCGTAATTCCTGGGGCCGTTCCCATGGCCAGCACCGAATTTTTCATCCTGGATTCGGCAGTTGGAGGCATCCTTC
>JAAZOO010000472.1 GCA_012797715.1 Geobacteraceae bacterium
CCGTATGGGAAGCGGTCCCCCACGCGGTTGCCAAGATACAGGGGGACCCGGGGGACTGCGCCCGGTAGCGCGGCCTACCTGCGCGCCGTCACCAGCAGGCCCCCGTCCGTCACCGTGACCCGGCAGCCGGAGAAGCCCCACCGTTTCAGGCGGAACAGGAGAAAGGGGGCGGCAACGGCCATCGCCTGGGGGAAGAAAAGCCTCATCGAATCGTCATGACCCATGGGCATACCCGGGTCGGACAGGTTCGGGAGGCTTTTTTTCATGCCGCGCACACCGGTCTCCCCCGCCCACGGCCCGCAAGGAGCGACGTATCCGGACAGTCCGAACAGCGTTCGGGAACAGCCGGGAACGAGGGAGCGGACAATCAGGGACCCGGTAGTATGAAGACGTTTCCACACCATGGCAGCGTGAATCTACACCATCCGCCGTCTGCCGGCAAATGCTTTGTGCCGCCGGGATGGGGAAGGTGGATCCCGGACCGCATCCACCCTGTTTTCCGGAGGGTCGTTGCTTGAAAGCGTCACCTTTGTTCAGTAAAGTTCTTATGGGGGAGTCGGTGTTTCCCCGAGTCCGCCAAGCAATACGCTGACAGCCGCCGGCGGCTCAACCCGCCGGGTGATGGAATGGGGGGACGCGCCATGAAGGGAGCGAGTGACGGTGAAGACCGTGTGGCAGCCATGATGCCGGGGGATGTGGCGGTTTTTCGTGCGGGCGGCCCTGAAGCCGACGCCGTGTTCCTGATCCGGGAACGATCGGCGGTGATCAAATACTTCGGTGAAACCGGGGTCGCTGTCCGTGCGGGCCGATTCACGTGCGGAGCGGTCGAGCTTGCGGCACTGGCGTTTCGCCTGGGGCATGCCGTTCCGATGGTCTACGCGCTGCTCCTGGACTACTGCGCCGAGGACGGCCCCGGTATCTTCGCCGCGCTTGGGAGGCAGGAGTATCTTCCCCTCTATTTCCATGGAGACAACGGCCGGCGGGACAGGACGTTCATCGCCGCCAATCCCTATCCGGCCTTTTTTCGGGAAACGGCTGATTCCATACAGCTCCTCCCTCCCTGGAAAGGTGAGGATTTCCGGACCGCGGCCGCGGTGATCCGGAGTCGGTGCCCTGGGCCGGGTGACCTGTGGGCGGCGCTGGGGGAAGGTGCAGCACAGGAATGAGCCTGAAACGGCAGGTGGAGCCGTCCGGAGAGATGGACGTGGTCCGGATTCGTGCTGCTCGTGGGGAGAGGGAGCGTCACCGGACGATGGTGCCCGAACCCGCGGGGCGAGTTCATCGGCTGCCGCGAAACGAGCGGAGAGAAGCAGAAGATGGGCATTCGGAGTGAACGAAGGATACTCCACCTGCCGAATCCACGATGAAAAGGTGTCCGGAGGTGCCGCGCAATGGGTTCTCCCCAGTCCCTTACCCCAGCCGAGTGCGCCGGGCTGATCGCCCGCTCCCGTTCCGTGGCCGCCCTGAGCGGCGCCGGAATTTCCACCGCGGCGGGAATCCCCGATTTCCGCGGCCCCCGGGGGCTGTACGTCACGCGGCGCTACGACCCGGAGAAGGTCTTCGATATCCGCTGGTTCCGCAG
>JAAZOO010000473.1 GCA_012797715.1 Geobacteraceae bacterium
ATACAGATATTGATAAAATCTACTAAAATCCGCGTACCGCCTACTTTCTCTTTCGAAATTCAATGCCTCAGCCATTGAGCAAGTAAAATGATTTATAAAAATCAGTAGGTTGAGAATCCCGCGACGCTACTGATCCCGTCCTGTCCACTTTCGGTTCGCGGCCGGTTTCAGACAATCAAAGGGCCCTCCGGATCGATGGTTTTTTTTGCCCCCACATGTTCGACACGTCGCTTCCAATTCGAACCCAGGTAATAGAACCTCAAACTGTCCTTTTCTTCATCGATCTCCTTGATCAGCCGCTGCTTCAGTACGGCCCACTGCGCAGGATCGACGATGCATTCGAATACTGAATACTGAACCCTCTGACCGAAATCCTTGCATGCCTTTGCAACGCGCCTGAGACGTCTGGCCCCCGTCTCGTCATCGAGTGCCACGTCGTAACTCACCAAGACAAACATATGGCCAACTCCCTGTCATGCCTCATTTCCAGATGAAAGGCGGATATCCATCAATGTCTCCCCTCAAATGACGGGCGAGCAGGAGGGCCTGCAAAAAAAAGAGAGTGCCGATCGTCATCTTTTCCGCCGTATAGGGATGAATGATTTCCTCGCGCTTTCTTTCCTGATACGAAACCAGTACTGTCTTGCGGGCTTCATCAGAGAGGGTTACAGCGCCCGCCTCCGACTTGCGAAAGTCGCCCGCATCGACCTTTCGCAGATTAATCAGTGACAGTGTGAGGCGATCCGCAATGAATGGCCTGAACTCCTCCATTAGGTCCAATGCGCAACCCGGTCTTCCGGGCCTATCCCGGTGCAGAAAACCAACCGCGGGGTCGATCCCGACCGTTTCCAGTGCGGAGCGTACATCGTGCATCAGCAGAGTGTATATGAACGAGAGCAGACAGTTCACATTGTCCAGAGGCGGCCGTCTGCTCCGTTCCAGGAACGTGAAGGCTTCTCTCTGCGCAACGATCAGGTGGTCGAATACGCTGAAGTATATCCTAGATGCATCTCCCTCGACGCCGCGCAGTGTGTCCAGGTCGGCCGCCCGTTCCAGTGCGTCGATACATCCACTCAGTCGATCAACGGCTTTTCTGACATCCGCCGCTGCAATCTTTTCGGCATGGTCCCGCAGGGCCCGCTGAAGGACCGTTCTCGAATTCGCGATCTTCCCGGCAAGAATCGAGCGCGCCATGCGGGCTGAAAAATCCGGGTCATCGGCCTTGCGGTACTGCTCCCGCCTCAGAAGGACATTGCCGGAGACCGGGCCCTGGACCTTTGCCAGGAACCGGCCGTTCTCCGACAGGAAGCTGATGGCGACATCCCGCTCGGAACAGAAGGCCATCAGGTAAGGACTGACCCCCACGTTACCGTAGCAGACGATGCCGCCAAGCGTGTGCACGGGAAGCTGCAGTCGGACCTCTCCATCCGCCTTGACCACCACGGTTTCGCCTTCCTTCGCAAGGTAGGCGCCCTGGGTGGTCACGAAGAGAGTGTTCAGATGCTTTTTCATTCCGATCTCGTTCCCTTGTGAAGATAATTCACAACGGATCGTCCTCGTCCGATAACCTTGGGAAGACAAAGATCGATCATGGAACAGTTATCGCAACGTTTGCGGTATTCCGGCGCGGGGGTGATGCCGCGTTCGAGCAGCCTCCGGACCTCTTCCGCTGCCCGAGCCGTGTCGGCTCGCAGCGTCGCGTCGAAAGCAACCTCCTCCCTGCGACGGGGTACGCCATAGAAGATCGCCCCCTCCGGAACCGTCGCACCCAACATCTCCTCCAGGCACAAGGCCTGTGCGCAGAGCTGCACCCTGTCCCAGTCCTCGATCTTCGGCCGGCCGCGCTTGTACTCCACGGGAAAGGGCTGCCAGGAGCCTTCACCCGTTTTATGGAACTCCACGACATCGGCCTTCCCGACGAGGCCCAATTCCAGGGAACGGAGGGCGACGCCCCGCTCG
>JAAZOO010000474.1 GCA_012797715.1 Geobacteraceae bacterium
AACGGAGCAGGCATTTGTTGAACGCCTCGGGCTGCTCAACGTTCACCATGTGCCCGGCGCCGGGGATGATGCAGAGTTCGCTGTCGGAGAGCCCCTCCCCGAGAGCGCGGAGGTCTTCGATGGGAACGGCGCTGTCCTGGTCGGCGCCGATTACCAGGCATGGCAGGGTGAACCTTCCCAAAAAGGAGGTGTAGTCTTTCCTGTCCATCAACGCGTGGAGCGTGCCCTCGATGCCGGCCATATCCGCGCAGCTCATCCAGCGGAACATGTTCCGGCGCAGGTCACGTTTTCCGGCGGATTCGCCGGAGAAGATGCGGGTGCTGAACAGCTCCGCCACGGAAGGCAGGCCGAGCTCTCTCGTCCTCTCCAGGAGCGCGAGACGCACCTCCTTCACGTCTTCATCATCGGCGGTGCACCGGGTCGCGATGAAGCACGCCGCCGATGCGCGTTCCGGATAGCGCTCCAAAATGTTCAGGAGGACGTACCCGCCCATGGACATGCCGCCGATCACGGCCTTCTCGATACCAAGGTGGTCCAGGAGCGCCACGATGTCATCGGCGAACAGTGACATGGAATAGGCGCCACCCGGCGCGTCGCTCTCGCCGAAGCCCCGCAGGTCCGGCGTGATGAGCCGGAAACCGGCCGTGGAAACGGCTTCTTCCTGGAGTTTCCACATGCCCCGGCACAGGGGAAATCCGTGAATCAGGACAACGGCCGAGCCTCTCCCCACATCCCCGTAGGCAAGGGAAATCCCGTTGATGGTAGCTTTCATCTGTCTTTTCGGATGGTTCCGCCAGGGATGGTTACGGCGGGCAGCAGGCGCAGACCGAGCGGAAGAGGGTCGTGCTCAGGTAGCGATCGCCCCGGTCCGGGAGAATCGTAACGATGGTTCCCGAGTCGAGGGTTTCGGCCATGCGAAGGGCGGCGGCTATGGCCGCCCCTCCGGACATGCCCACGAAAATCCCTTCCTGGACGGCAAGGAGACGGGCGGTTTCGAAGGCGTCCTCATCCTCGACGGTGATCTTTTCGTCCAGCCGTTCCGCATGGTAGATCTTCGGTACGATGGCCTCCTGCATGTTCTTGAGACCTTGGATCTTGTGGCCGACGCGGGGCTCGACGCCGACGATGCGAATCCCGCTGTCCTTCTCTTTCAGGTAGCGGCCGGTTCCCATGAGGGTGCCGCCGGTTCCCATGCCGGCGATGAACAGGTCGATGTCGCCGTCGGTCTGGTTGTAGATCTCCGGGCCGGTGGTCTCGTAATGGGACAACACGTTGTTTTCGTTGGCGTACTGGTTGGGCATGTAGTACTCGTCCGGGCTCTCTTCCAGTATGCGGTGCGCGAGGCGGATGGCTCCGTCCGTGGCCTCGTGGGCGGGGGAAAGGACAACTTCGGCGCCGTAGGCCTCAAGGATGCTGCGCCGTTCCAGGCTGACGCAGGCAGGCATGGCCAGCTTGACGCGGTATTTGCGCGCCGCGCCGATCATGGCCAGTGCGATCCCGGTATTGCCGGATGTGGCTTCCAGGATGACCTTGTCCCGCTTCAGTTCGCCCGATTCCTCCGCCTTGGCAATCATGTAGTAGGCGGGCCGGTCTTTTATGGAACCCCCGGGGTTGTTCCCCTCCAGCTTTGCGAGGATACGCACCCTGCGGTTATGATTGAGGCTGGTCAGTTCGACCATGGGGGTGTTCCCGATGGCGTGTTCCAGTGAGTAGGGAGCAGGCAGCATCTGCTCATCAAGGGCATCCGCCCGTTTTTTCTCACAATATCTCATTGCCGTCTCCGAAAGAGATTTCTCCGTCACTTTGTATACGTAGCATTTTGACGGCGTAATTACAAGGGGTATGGAACGCAGGTCTCAGGCAGAGCCCCCGTGGGTCCGCGGAGGGAGGGGTTCTCCGCCGACGAGTCCCACGGCATCGGCCCGGCACTGCCGACAGTGCCTGAACTGGCCGATTATCTTCTCATTGGCCGCCTGAACCGCCGCGATCTCTTCCGCTGTCGGGGGGGCTACTCCGGCGAAATCCGCCTGGGGGATAAGCGGCATGACGTTCATCACGGATGAGCCCAGCTCCTTCACCGTGGCGGCCACCAGCGGTATCTGGGCTTCGTTCACTCCGGGGATATACACGGTATTCACCTTGACGGTCATTCCGTAGCCGGCCGCCCGGCGCAGGCCCTCCAGTTGGTTTCTGACGAGGATGCGGGCCGCTTCCTCGCCGCGGTACAGTTTCCCTCCCTGGTTGACATGGCTGTAAATGCGCGCGCCCACCGCCGGGTCGAGGGCATTGATGGTAACGGTCAGGCTGTGCAGTCCCAGTTCCTCCAGGTCGTCGATCCTCTCCGGCAGCAACAGGCCGTTGGTGCTCAGGCATTTGATGAGGTGGGGAAACTCTTCGCCGATCCTGCGAAGGGTCGTGAACGTCTCTTCATTGGCCAGCGGATCCCCGGGGCCGGCAATGCCGACCACGGTGATCGTGGGGCCGAGGATCTCGCCGGCCAGAACGGTGCGGACCTTGTCCAGGGCCTCATCCGGCGTCAGGAGCCGGCTCGTGACCCCCGGACGCGATTCGTTGGCGCAATCGTGCCGCCGGGTGCAGTACCCGCACTTGATGGTGCAGCGGGGTGCCACGGCCAGATGCATGCGCCCGTTCTTGTGATGGTTGCCGCTGAAACAGGGGTGGCCCTGAATGTTTTTTCTTCCGCTGCACGATGTTGCCATGGTGTCCTCCTTCTTGGCGCCGAGCTGGAATAAGAAAGGGGCCGGCGTAGAAACGCCGGCCCCTTTGCCGATGGTCAGTGGTCCGATACGGACAGGCCGTATCCGTTTTCGATGGGGGTGCCGTGAATACAGCGGTGTATTCCGCATCCGTGGTTCTTCCTATCAGGAATCGTGCCGGAATGCGGTGATCCGGTAGTTCTCGGTAGATTCAGGGGATAGGCCGGTGTTTTCCCCGGGGAGGGATCAGACCGGAGGCCCGTGTGCCTAAAAAGAAGGCACAAGTGCCCTGCTGCCTGCGTGCTTTCATCTCCGGCAGGGTCGCAGGAAATCCTCTGGAGCGCCGTTTACCGGGCAGGGAGGCATTCCGGGCGCTGCCCGGCACGGAATCTGAAAAGGCTCCTGAGGTGGGGAGTCTTGTGTCATGGGGAAAAACAACGATAGTTTCGCCGGCGTTTCGGAATGGGAAGAAATCCGCTCCCGTGCCGCTGCGTCTTTTCTAGGATTTGCCGTGGGTGATGCCCTGGGGGCACCCGTCGAGTTCATGACATCCGGCGAGATAGCGTCCCGATTCGGAGTGCTGCGGGAGATGGTCGGCGGAGGGTGGCTGCGGCTGAAAC
>JAAZOO010000475.1 GCA_012797715.1 Geobacteraceae bacterium
GTCACATAGGAAGCATGTGGCGTGCCGTCATGCATTGCATGGGCGGCCCCGCTCTGCAGGCCCGCGGGCCCGAACGCGGCATAGTGTAGCAGAGATTGCTTCGCTTGGAAATCGCATATCCCCCCTTTTCCTGTAACGGCACCCCGCCCCCTGCAGGGTAGTATCGCAGTTTATTCCTCTCAATGCGGCTATTCCGGAAGGATCCGCGACTGCTCCGGTTCCGGCAGGGCGGGATCCGGTGCTTTTCGCCTTCACGGGAATCTCGTAATTGATCCTAAAACCGGCAGTTGGAGGTATCCGCAGAGAGCGACTCTGTCGTATTTCGTTGCTGCTCTTAGCGAAATGGAGCGGCAACAGCCGATACTGTCCGAACCCGAAGGGTGAGTGTATCGGCTGTAGTGAAATGAGCTTAGAGCAGCACAAAGACGGCAACCGGAGAGAACGAAGGATGCCTCCAACTGCCGAATCCAGGATGACATGTGTTTTTACAGGGAACAAAAGAGTGGTTCGATAAATCCGGGGAGGGGTTATGGACGACGGAATGAAGCGGATCGAACAGTCCATGAAGGACTATTTCGGCGCGGACCGGAGAAGGATCGACCATGCCCTGCGGGTTGCGGGCTTCGCGGAGGAGATCCTTGCCCATGAGCCGGGAGACCGGGAGGTTGTCATGGCCGCGGCCTTTCTTCACGATATCGGGATTCGGGAGGCGGAGAGAAAATACGGCTCTTCCGCGGGCAATCTCCAGGAACAGGAGGGGCCGCCGGTGGCCCGGGAGATTTTAACATCCCTCGGTTTCGGAGAGCCCCTCATCGACGAGGTCTGCGCCATCATCGCCTCCCATCACTCGCCCGGCGAGGTGGATACGGACAACTTCCGCGTGATCTGGGACGCGGACTGGCTGGTGAACATCCCCGACGAGGTTTCCCTGGACGACGAGGCTAAATTGAGGGGCATAATCGGGAAGGTCTTTCAGACACCCACGGGGCGGAGTATCGCGGAGAGGACATATCTTGAACGACCTGCTTCAGGAAGCCGATGACGTGCTGTTCGGCGCCGATCCCATGCCGGGAATCGTCGCCGCCGAGCTGGCCGGACGTTTTGTCCGGTTGTTCGTGCGAACGGAGCGCGGGGTGCTGTTTCACGACGACCCATTCCACCCCTTTATCCTCCTGGAGGCGGAGGAGCTCATCCGCGGGTTCGAGCGCGCCTATTCGCTGAAGCCCCTGACGGGGCCGGGCGTATTTCGTTTCCAGGCCGTTTTCAGGGACTGGGCCGATTGCACGGCCGCCAGGGACTTCCTGGCCAAGAGGAGCGGCAGGACCCCCTCGGCCAAGGATGCCCCCTATCTGTTTATCAACGACCCGGTCCATCAGCATCTCCTCTCCACCGGCAAGACGCTCTTTAAGGACCTGGAATTTTCATCGCTCCGCAGGCTGGCGCTGGACATCGAGACCTTCTGCGCGGAGGGATTCGAGTTCTCGAACCCGGCCCGCGAGGAAGACCGGATACTTTCCATCGCGGTCGGGGATTCCACCGGCTACGAGGAGGTGCTCTCCGGCCGGGACATGCCCGAAAGGGAGATGATCGAGCGGTTGGGCGGGATACTGCGCGAGCGGGACCCGGATGTCATCGAGGGCCACAACATCTTCAAATTCGACCTGGAATACATCAGGGCAAGGGCGGCCCGCCTGGGCGTGAAGCTTCGCTGGGGCCGGGACGGGAGCGAGCCCAGGGTGCGAAGTTCCCGTTTCACCGTGGCCGAAAGGATCATCGACTATCCCCGGTGGGACATCTACGGCCGCCACATCATCGATACCTATTTCCTGGTTCAGCTTTACGACATCGGCGTCCGGGAAATGGAGAGCCATGGGCTCAAGGCCGCGGCCGTCCATTTCGGGATTGCCGCGCCGGACCGGACCTACCTTGATCGGGATTCCATAGCCAGGGTCTTCAGCGAAGACCCCGAGGCCCTCCTGCGCTACAACCTGGACGACGTGCGGGAGACCCTGGCGCTGTCACGCCTCCTATCGCAGCCCTACTTTCTCCAGGCCCGCATCTTTCCCTACTCGTACCAGAACTGCGTCATCAGGGGGAACGCCACCCGCATCAACTCCCTTTTCATCCGCGAATATCTGCGGCGCGGCGCGGCGATTCCGAGGGGCGGCGGAGATGAGGGAGGATTCGAGGGGGGGTACACCGACGTCCTGGTGCACGGGGTGGTGGGTCCGGTGGTCCATTGCGACGTGGCCTCCCTCTACCCCTCGCTCCTCCTGGCCTACCGCATCGCCCCGGCGGGAGATTCTCTGGGGCTCTTTCTTCCGCTCCTGTCCAGGCTCAGGGAGTTCCGGCTCGCCGCCAAGAAA
>JAAZOO010000476.1 GCA_012797715.1 Geobacteraceae bacterium
AGGTGATCCAGCAGGGGATACCGGCGAGACGACGGACCATCCATCCCATCACTTCCGCCTTCTCGAAAAAGGTGTGGATGATGTCGACCCTCTCGCGCCGCGCAAGGCGGATCAGTCTGGACATCTGCGCCACCCCCTGGAACCCGTAGAAGCGCCGGACCGGCATGTGGAGCAGGGTAGCGGCGCCTGCCGCTCCCACCGGCACGGAGTCCGTGCCCCCGTGTCCCAGTTGCGCGACGATGGGCCTGAATCCCGTTGCATCGAGGGAGGCGGCAAGGAGGGAAAGCTGCTTTTCCGCCCCTCCCCGCACCCCGTTTCCCGGTGAGGGGAGGGAGGTGTCGATGAGAAAGAGCACCGTAATCGGTTTTTCTGTCATGCCGTGGTATCCCTTTCCGAACCGGCAACCGGTTCCCTTCCGTCCGGAGTAACCGGATGAGGTCTATTTCCCGGAGATGAAAACGACATCGCGGGAACAGGCCCGGAAGACCTCTTCCGCTCCCATCTCCTGAGCATGCTCTTCCGGGAAGGCGTAGGCGAGTTTTTCCAGCAGGGGAAGGTAGGCGCCAATCTTGATTCCGAAGGCAACTCCTTCTATCTTCGGCTGCCGGATGACCGCCAGGGCCACGCCCACCACGGCGCCGCGGCCGTTGAGGATGGGCCCGCCGCTGTTGCCGGGGTTGATGGGCGCGGTCAACCTGAACTGGTGGGCCGCGTCCTGGAGACCGGACGTGGCGCTCACCTGGCCCGACACGATGCTCGGGTCCTTGCTCAGGGCCGCGCCGAGGGGGTAGCCGATGGCATGCACGGTCTCGCCGGCCGCGACCGACGACGTCCGGTGGATGCGCAAGCCCCTGTCCGCGGAAGGGGTAAAACCGTCGAGCTTCAGGACTGCCAGGTCCAGGCGCGCGTCTCTCGCCACCGGAGCAGCAGAGTAGACGGTCCCGTCGGGAAAGCGCGCCGACACCTTCGATGCCTTGCCCAGCACGTGGTTGGCCGTCACGAGGAAGGGGGAATTCCAGAGGAGAAACCCGCTCCCCCCGGCCTGCAGGCTGTCGATGGCAACGATGCGGGGCTCCTTGCGCAGGAAGGTGGTGACCTTGCCGCCTGCCGCCTTCACATTGGCCGGGAAATCGTCGTACTCCGTGAACTGGTTGAGGCTGTTGAGCACCAGACGCGTGGGGTACCATTCGGCCCACAGCAGCGGCTTGTGGGAAACCGTGCCCGCATATGCGCCCCGCTGGGCCAGGGGCGACACATACAGCCACGGGTCTCCGTTGCTGTAGCCGAAGGCGTATTCAGCGCCGTTGAGGATAACCCCCTTCAGTTTCTCCCGCCCTCCTTCGTCGTTCAGGATGATCGCCAGCAGCACCGGTCTCCCCCCCTTGCTCCCCTGCCAGATGCCGATCAGCGGGTCTTCCTGAATCTGGGAACGGATCACCTTCACGAAGTGTGCGTACCGCTCATCTTCAGTCCCGGCGGCGCTGCGGGGGGACGCGCATCCGAAGAGTGCGTGGAGGAGGAGAATTGCCCCGAACCACATGAGCAGGCGCAAGAGCGCCTCTTCTATTCTGTACTCTGTTTTTCTATCCATGAGGGGGGAGAAATCGGCCTTCGCCTTTTTCCGCTGCGTCAGGGAAAAAACGTGCCGCAAGGTTTTGGAGAGGTTCAAAGGGGAATTCACCCAGAAGCCTTCCCAGCCTCGCTTCGGTGCGGTCCAGGTTCACGTAGTGCCGGAAGCGGTAATCGCGACGGATGGCCATGCGCGGCTGACCGGGGTCCAGTTCCCAGGGGTGCAGGTAGAAAATCATCGGCTTCCCTTCCCGGTTGATGCTCCGGCCCAGGTGACGGAAAAGGATATAGGGGAACAGCCGGAAATACCCGCCGCCCGCTGCCGGAAGGTTGAAACGCCGTATCCTGACCGTGGAGAGGGGGAGCTCTATCAGTCCGTTCCGGTGACGGAAGGGGAAGCGCGAAGAACCCTTGAAGCCGTAGCGATCATGGAGCGACGTGGGGAACACGCTGGAATCATAAGAAAAACCCAGTTCGCGGAGAACGTCCAGCGCCCACTCCGTCTCCGGGGTGAGGGAGAAGGAGGGGGCGCGGTAGCCGCGCACCGGACGGCCGGTGATTGCTTCGATGACGTTCTTGGACCTTGCCAGGTCATGGGCGAAGGCAGCCGCGCCCTGTTTATAGATGAGTTCGTGGCCGTAGCCGTGGCTCGCGATCTCATGCCCGGCCGCGGCAATCTCCTCCACCAGCCCCGCGCATCGTTCCGCAATCCAGCCGAGGATGAAGAATGTGGCCTTGGTATCGCTTCTTTCAAGGATGCGAAGGATCCGCCGGGTATTTTCCACCACCCGCAGGTCGCACCGATCCCAACTGTCGGCCGAAATAGCGCCCTTCAGGTTCTCCACCTGGAACCAGTCTTCGATGTCAAAGCTGAGGCCGTTTATCATTTCCATTTTCGACATAGTGCTACTTTCTGACCGTCTCCCACGTCACCATCTTCTGCCCCTTAAGGGTCTTCCAGAAGGCAATCATGGAAGCGGCGTTCACCACACAGAAATAAAGCGGGATAGCGAACAGGCGACATTTCCTGTCGATACGATCGGCAACCAGCCCGGCCAGGGCTGTCAGGTAAAACGACAGTTGCAGGCAAAAAGCGAGGTTGTAGAACCAATGCCCCAGGAGAAAAGCATTCGAGACAAGCACCACAATCAGGAAGAACGGGATCATCCAGCGCAGGACCTTGTGGGAGATGAGCTGGAAGGAGACAAAGGTGTAGCGGAACGGGTTGAGGAGCGATTTCACATAAAGAATGCCCCGCATGGCGCGGGTGATGACGCGTACCCGCATGCCGAACTCCTCGGCAGGCTTCTCCGTTGTTTCCTCGTAGGCCACCGCCTCCGGCTCAAACACCACCCGGTAGCCGCTTTCGATGATCTTGAGCGGTTCCACCAGGTCGCTGATGATGTCGGGCGGGAGGGGCACGTAGGCGGATCGCCGCACCGAGTAGATGCAGCCGCAGCAACCGGTTATGGTGAGTATCCGGGTCTGCATGCTCTTGATGAAGTTTTCGTACTTCCAGAACAGGATAGTTCCGGTTCCTACCGGTGCGCCGGTAGGATTGACATACTCGTAGCGGCCGCTCACCGCGCCCACTTCGGGATC
>JAAZOO010000477.1 GCA_012797715.1 Geobacteraceae bacterium
ATCTCCAAGGGGTTTGCCTTCATCCTCGTCACTTCATCCCTCCTGTTCATTCTCATCTTCCGGTCTTCCCGCCGAATGTCCGAAACCAACAGACGGCTCCGGGAAAGTGAGAGCCTCCTCCGGTTTACCGCGTATTCTGTTGAAAACATGACGGATGCAGTCTACTGGGCCGGATGCGACGGTCGTTTCCTGGAGTGCAACGCGGCAGCCTGCAGGATGCTGGGGTACTCCCGGGAGGAACTGCTTGGCCTGTCGGTTACGGATGTGGACCCCCTGTATGCGGAAGAGGATATGGACGCCCATCTTGCCGAACTGAGGGAAAAGGGGAGCAGGAAGTGTGCACGGTATCACACCGCCCGCGACGGAACAGCCATACCTGTTGAGGTTTCCACCAGTTACATCGTGTACGATGGCCGGGAGTATTTCTGTTCCATCGTCAGGGATATCTCCGACCGTGTGGCTGCGGAAAAGGAGGCGGCCTTTTTCCGGGCGCTTATCGAGTATACCCGCGAGCCGGTATATGTTCTCGACATCGAGGACGGCAAGATGTTCTACGTCAATCCCGCGGCCTGCTCCCACTACGGGATTGACCTCGAGACGATGAAAACCATGCGTATCCCCGACTGGGATCCCACCTTCGACATGGGTAGGCTCCCCGGAATCAGGGAACAGCTGAAGCTGGGGAATCTGCTGCGCTTCGAAACAACCCATCGGGTGGCCTCGGGAGAATTGATTCCGGTGGAGGTTACTTCCAGTTATCTGAAGTTTGGCGGCAGGGAATATTCGGCGGGCAATTTTCACGACATCCGCGAGCGCAAGGCCATGGAAGCGGCCCTCAGGGAGAGCGAGAAGAACCTCCTGGAGGCCCAGCGCATCGCCAAGGTGGGAAACTGGACGCGGGACCTCTCCGGCAACCTCCTGTACGCCTCCGCAGAGTGCCGCCGTATCTTCGGCAGGGAGGCCGGAGTGGGGTCGGGGACGTTCGAGAGTTTTCTGGAACTGGTGCATCCGGACGACCGGGACGGGATTCGCGCTGCCTTTGAAGGCATCGTGCGAACCGGACAGCCGTTTACGGTCGATTTCGGCATTATCCGTCCCGACGGCACGGAGAGGATCGTGCGCGCCCGAGCGGAAAAGACGCCGGGGGAGCCGGGTGTCCCGGAAAAGATAATCGGTACGGTTCAGGACATTACGGAACAGCGGCAGGCGGAGGCCGACCGTATCGAACTGGAAAGGCAGATGCTTACCATGCAGAAGCTGGAAAGCCTTGGTGTGTTGGCAGGGGGGATTGCCCACGATTTCAACAATCTCCTGACAGGGATAGTGGGAAACCTTTCCATGATGCGCATGGGCCTTCCCGCCGACCATCCGCTGCACGACAGGATTGGCCGCTGTGAAAAGGCCGTGCAGCAGGCAACGGGCCTCACCTGCCAGTTGCTCACCTTCTCGCGGGGAGGCGAGCCGGTAAAGAAGGTCCTGGACGTGGGCCGGGTCATCCGGGATTCCGTGTCCCTGTCGCTGCACGGTTCTAATGTTGCCGTGGAAACGAAAATCAGCGATGACCTCTGGCCCATTGAGGCCGACGAAGGGCAGCTGGGTCAGGTATTCAATAATCTCCTGATTAATGCGGACCAGTCAATGCCCCAAGGGGGGGTTGTTCGCGTGGAGGCATGCAACCAGCACCTCTCCGCTAACCGGGTTCCCTCCCTGGCGCCGGGCAGGTATGTCCTCGTCTCCGTCATTGATCAGGGAACGGGTATCCCGCCCGAAAATCTGGATCGCATCTTCGACCCTTATTTCACTACCAAGAAGAGCGGGACGGGGCTCGGACTTACCGCGCTCCACTCCATTGTCAGGAAACATGGCGGGCAGGTGCTTGTCACGTCGCGGCTCGGCGTCGGCTCGGTGTTCCGTGTCTATCTTCCCGCCTGCGGTCAAGGGACGGCTGCCGAAGGCGGAGCGGAGCGCGCCGGCGCTTCCCCTTTCCCCACAGGGGAATGTTTCGTGATAGTCATGGATGACGAGGAAATAATTCGTGATATGGCACGGGAGATGCTCTCGCTGCTGGGGTGTCGGGCAGCTGTCTGCTCCTGTGGAGAAGAGGCGATAGAACTCTACCGGGACGCATGGGAGAGGGGGGAGAGGCCGGATGCGGTTATTATGGATCTGACCGTTCCGGGGAAAATGGGTGGGCTGGAGGCATCGGCCGCGCTCCGTGATCTTGACCCGGAAGCCCTCCTCATCGTTTCGAGCGGATACTCCAATGACCCGGTGCTGTCGGATTTCCGGAAATACGGCTTTTTCGAGTGCCTGGCAAAACCTTTCCGGCTGGAAGATCTCGGAGCGGTGCTGAAACGGGCCCAAGAGATGCGGCCCCGTTCCCGCTGAAAGGGTGTGCCCGTTTTGGCAGGGCTTGTCAGGGGTGAAAAAGGAATTACACTAAGGGCAGTCAATGAAATGCGTCAGAGGCTTCCCCATGCTTCCTACATCAAAAGTCCTTCTGCTCATCATTACTGCTCTCGCGTCGCTCCTGATGCTTCTGCTGATTGCCGCCCGCCTGATCCTGCTGCCGAGCTTCATGGAGCTGGAGGAAAAGGAAGCCCGCGCAAATGTGGAACGGGTGGCCAATGCCCTTGCCGAGGAAGCCTCGTCCCTGACCGCGCTGGCGGTGGACTATGCGGGGTGGGACGACACGTACCGTTTCGTGGTGGACGGCAACAGGGGATACGTCCGGAAAAATCTCGACGGCTCCTTCTTCCTCAAATTTCGTCTGAACCTGGCCATCTTTGTGACCAATCAGGGAAAATGGACGTATTCCCGCTACTACGATCTGGAGAAAAAGAGTTCCGGGCCCCTGCCGGAAAGCCTCCGCCCCTTGCTTGCCCCGCGGAGCCCCCTCCTTACCCATGCCGGTGTCGACAGCAGGCATGAGACCATTCTGGCCCTTCCTGAAGGGCTGCTCCTCCTTTCCAGCCTGCCGATCCTGACCAGCGAATTTCACGGGCCGATCCGGGGAACCCTCCTGCTGGGGCGTTTCCTGAACCCTGCTGCCGTGCGGAGGATATCCGGTATTACCAAACTCCCTGTGCGCCTCTATGCCGTAGACGACCCCCGTCTCCCCGTCACCCTTTCCTCCTTTTCCGGTGCGGGTCGCCCCCTGCTGCGACCCGGAGCGGACGGAACCCTCTCCGGATTCTCCCTCAGGTCGGACATATTCGGCAAACCGGCTGCTGTCCTGCAGGTTGATACCCCGAGAACCACCTACCGGCAGGGGATCCGGACAATTTCCTACTTCATCGCCTGGTTCACCGTTTTCTGTATCCTCGTCGCGTGGGCGGGGATCCGTTTCGCGCAAAAGCACATCACCGTCCAACGCACGGGCGAGGAGAGCAGAAGCCGCTACCAAGCCATTGTGGAAGCCTTTGACGGGATGCTCTTCATCTGCTCCCGAGACCGTAGAATCCGGTTCATGAACCGGAAGTTCATGGACCTGCTGGGGCGGGATGCAATCGGTGAGACGTGGTACGAGGCGTGCCGGGGGATTCTCGATGCCTGCGACCCCGGTGACGATGACAGGGTATTCCGGGGTGAAACGATTCGGCACGAGGTCCATAATCTGCGGGACGACCGCTGGTACTATGCCGTGCATTCGCCCATCTTCCACAGCGACGGAACAGTCGCGAAACTATCCATGCTCACGGACATAACCGAGAGCAAGTACGCGGAGCGGGAGAGGTTGGAGCTGGAGGAGCAGCTTCAGCAGTCCCGAAAAATGGAAGCGATCGGCCTGCTGGCCGGCGGAATCGCCCATGACTTCAACAATATCCTTTATGCCATTGTGGGTTTCGGGACCCTGGTGCAGATGAACATGCAGCCGGACCAC
>JAAZOO010000478.1 GCA_012797715.1 Geobacteraceae bacterium
ACGTTAAAAGGCCGGTCGTCAAATTTTCCCTACCCTAGCACTAGTGCCGGGAGGGAGTCAAGATGGTTTTTCGTGGAGCGTCGCCCGTGGAGGTGTCGTCGCGAGTGGTTGCGGATGTGCCGGACCTCCCTTACGGTGTACGAGGCGCGACCGGTTTGTGGACGTTCAACGGTTGGTGCGCCAGGAGCGCCACGTTCTCCACGTGCGGGGTCTGGGGGAACATGTCCACCGGCTGGATCCGCCTGGTTTGGTAGCCGAGCCCGGAAAGGATGTCCAGGTCCCGGGCCAGGGTCCGGGGGGAGCAGGAGACGTAGACGACCTGCCCCGGACCCAGGGCCGCGACGCTCCGCAGCACCTGCTCGTCGCATCCCTTGCGGGGCGGGTTGAGCACTACCAGATCCACTACTTTCCCCTCATCGCGCAGGTCCCCCAGCAGTTCGGCAGCGTCGCCTGCGACGAACAGGGCGTTCCGGACCCCGTTCAGCCGGGCGTTCCGCTCCGCATCGGCCACCGCCGCCTCCACCGACTCGATCCCCATGACCTGGTCAGCCTTGCCCGCCAGATACAGGGAGATGCCACCCACGCCGCAGTAAACGTCGAGAATGGTCTCCGTGCCGGTCAGTCCGCTCCATTCCCGCACCGTTTCGTAGATGGCGCGCGCCCCCTCGCTGTTCACCTGGAAGAAGGAGCGGGGGGAGATGGAGAAGCGGATGTCTCCGATGCTGTCGGTCAGGGTCTGCTCCCGGGTGACGAAGTAGTCCCGGTCACCCAGAATCACGTTTCCGGCCGATGCGTTGACGTTCTGGGCCACCACGGCCACCTCCGGCACCGTCCCCTGCAGGTGTTTGGCCAGGTGGTGGATCTCGTTGAAACTCCGCTCCGCGGTGACGAAGGTGACCATGGCGCGGTTTTCCCGCTCCGAGACCCGCACCACCAGGTAGCGGAGGATGCCGCCCCCGGTCCGGGGATTATAGACCGGCACCTTTCCCCTGCTGATCCCGTCCCTGACCGCCGCAACAACCCGGTTGATCAGGGGGTGGTGGAGTGGGCAGTCGGCGATGTCCATGACGTCGTGACTGTTGCGGCGGTAGATGCCGATGATCGGGGAGGCGAACCTGCCGGCTATCACCAGTTTGGCCGTGGTCCGGTAGCCCAGGGGTTTGGGCGAGGGAATGACCGGAAGGATTTCCGCCTCCCTGAGCGACGGGTAGCGGCGGACGGCTCCCTCCACCAGGTCCCGTTTCCATTCCAGCTGTGCCGGGTATTTCATCATGATGAGCGGACAGCCGTCGCATTCCTCGCCCCTGCCGCAGGGTGGGGTCAGCAGGCGCCCGGGAGCGTGGCGCAGCACCTTGACCACGTCGGCGAAGGTGTCCCGCAGGCCGGCGAAGGTGACCCGGGCGCGAACGGTCTCCCCCGGCAGGGCGCCGAACACCCGCACCCGGGTCGTTTCGTGGAGTGCCAGGCCGTAACCTTCCTCGTCCAGGGTGGTGACGGAGAGGTCCAGGATCTGGCCCACCGTCGGTCTCGGAATCCTCGGTTTGGTCGGCTCGGTTTTTTTTGTCTCAGGCTTTTTCCTGTCGCGTGGCGTTTGTTTTTTCATGCCATTACTAGAAAGGAAAAGAGGGATTTTGTCAAACACTTTGCAGCCGTTCGCCTTGACTTTGGGTCCTTCCTTTCGCTACTATGTCCCGTTATGAAAAAAACCACCAGGCAGATTCGCATTGGTAACATTTTGGTGGGGGGCGGCGCGCCCTGCTCGGTGCAGTCCATGTGCAGCACCGACACCCGCGACATTGCCGCCACCACGGCCCAGATTGCGCGCCTCGCCGAGGCGGGGTGCGAGCTGGTGCGCTGCGCGGTGCTGGACATGGAGGCGGCCGAGGCCCTGGGACCCATCAAGGCGGGCATCGCCATCCCGCTCATCGCCGACATCCACTTCGACTACAAGCTGGCCCTGAAGGCCCTGGAGATGGGGGTGGACGGCCTGCGCATCAACCCGGGCAACATCGGCGAGAAGTGGAAGGTCGAGGAGGTCGTTACGGCCGCCCGAGAGCGGCTGGTGCCGGTCCGCATCGGCGTCAACGCCGGCTCCCTGGAGAAGGAGCTGCTGGAGAAGTACGGCCACCCCACGGCCGAGGCCATGGTTGAATCGGCCCTGGGCCACGTGCGCATCCTGGAGGAGATCGGCTACGACCAGATAAAGATTTCGCTGAAGGCCTCGGACGTGATGAAGACCGTGGAGGCCTACCGGCTCCTTTCCCAGCGGGTCGACTATCCCCTGCACATCGGCATCACTGAGGCGGGCACCACCTTCTCCGGCGCCATCAAGTCATCGGTGGGCCTCGGCATCCTCCTGGCCGAAGGGATCGGCGACA
>JAAZOO010000479.1 GCA_012797715.1 Geobacteraceae bacterium
CTGTTTCTGCGGGGGAAGTTTTCGGCCAGGGGGCGCGAACCCATGGAGAACTCGGAAACGAGGGCTCCCCGAGACGCCATGGCACTGAAAAGCTTCCGGTTCTCCGCCGGATACACGACATCGATGCCGCACCCCAAGACTCCGATGCTTCTACCCCCTTCTGCCAGTGCCCCGTGGTGTGCCGCTGCATCGACCCCCCGCGCCATTCCCGATACAACGGTAATGCCGTGCCGTGCCAGTCCCCGCGCCATGGTTTCAGTGCTGGAGATGCCGTAGCACGATGCGCGGCGGGATCCGACGATGGCGATTGCCGTTTCGTACCGGCGCAGTTCTCCCTTCACGTAGAGGAAAGGGGGGGGATCGGGTATCTGAAGCAACAGTGGGGGGTATTCGGGCGAATGGAGGGTGACGATGCGCGCCCCTGACTTTTTCAGCGCCGTGCATTCCTGCTCGGCCGCGTTCCGTGAGTCATGGGTCAGGATGGATGCGATGGCAGCCGAAGAGACACCGCGTACACCGGAAAGCTCCCTTTCGGATGCTTCCAGTACTTTTTTTGGGGTGCCGAAATGTTCAACAAGCCGGCGGAAGGTGACGTTTCCCACATGGGGTATGCTTTTCAACGCAAACCAGAAAAATTCATCCATGGCGAAAAAAAGGGGACCGGCCGCCCGGCCGATCCCCAGGAAAGGATGATCTCAGTTTTTCAGCAGCTGCACCTGGTCACCCACGTGGATGACGTCCGCGCTTTTGACCACGAGGGCGGTGGATGTCTTTTCACCGGTCTCCACCACCACGACGGCGCCGATAACCTCCCTCGGCAGGGTGCCCACGTCCCGCGTGACATGCCGGGAATCAGGCTTCACGTCTTTGACCACGTACAGCATGTTTCCCACCTCGACGCCCTGCGCCGTGCCCAGGTCAAGGTAGACCACATCCGATTCTCCGGTGGTGATGTTCCCCATTCTTGTGTCGATGATAAGGCCGTGGAGCTCCCTGCTTGCCGCCTTGAGGGCTACTTCTCGGCGTTTGTCGCGGTACGGCATGAGAAGGGAGCCGGAGGTTATCTCCAGGTATGACCGGGTAATCATGGCGCGGGAACTCCTGTCTTCCATGTCTGTGAGCTTCAGGGCTCCCAGGGAGAGTATCTTGTGGCCGAGGAATTCGTACGTTACCGGGTGGTAGACCGCCTTGACCTTTTTGAAGATGGAATACGTGTCTCCGCTTTTCGCTCCCCGTGATGTGCCGATGTCCGTGTACACCACGTCATCCTGGCCGACAATGGTGCGGTCGTGGTTGGTCTGGATGATGGTTCCGGAGGGCTCCATATCGGTTTCCAGGATGTAGCCTTCCGCACCGCTTACGGTGAAGGTGGTTTCTTCGGCCGTTTGTTCAGGCTGGGCCGTTTGCATCGCCTGCGGCCTCTGATCGTCTATCTCGATGCGGTCGGGATATATTCTCAGTCGCTGGCCGGGAAAGATGAGGTGGGGATTGGTGATGACCTGATTGCGCGCCCACAGGTTGGGCCAGTAGAAGGGGTCCTTCAGGAAGCGGTTGGAGAGTCCCCACAGGGTATCCCCCCTTTTTACGACATAGATGGTGGGCTGATCCGATTGCGCATCGGCCGCAAGAGGCAGTGCCAGTGGCAACAGGGAGAGAAGTACCGCGAAAATGATCCTTTTCATAGACACCTCATGGCTTTCAGTGTTTTCGGCACGCACCTTCGCACGGTTTGTTGCGGATCGTCCGGTATGATGCCTTTCGTTCGGTAGGGTAGGGAGTCCCCGAAGACGCGGCTTCGGTCAGCAGTCCTTTTCGATTCGCGGGCAGCGACGCGGGAAACAACGTCACGGCAGGTTGAGCTTTTCGCGTGCCTTTGCAGCCGCGGGGGTGTCGGGGAACCTCTTCACGAGAGACTCCAGAAGGGCCGTTGCACTGTCCTTCTGCTTCAGCGCGAACAGGGTGTATCCCGCCTTGAGCATGGCGTCGGGGACCTTGTTTCCGTTCGGATACGTACTGATGACTTTTTTGAAGGATTCCAGAGCCTTGGGATAATTCGATCGGGTGTAGTAGCATTCGCCGATCCAGTATTGGGCGTTGGCGGAGTATTCCGAGTCTGGGTATGATTTGATGAAGGCGGTGAACGATTCGATGGCCTCTTCGTACCTGTTGGCGCTGTACAGGCCGAATGCTTTCATGTATTCTTCCGCCCGGACATCGGTGCGGGCCTTTTTTGCGCCGTCTGGAGATGTGTTGATCAGTTCAATCTTCGGTACGGGTCTGTCGGCACCGACGGCTGTCTTTTTCAGGAGCTGTTCGTCCGCGGCGGCCCGCAGGTTTGCCACGGTTTCACGCAATTCGCGGACTTCGGCGGTATTCTTCCGGACCTGATCCTGCAGGTCCTTGAGATCATTGGAAAGGGAGTTCACCTGCTGGTTCGTGATGCTGCTTCCCTTTGCAAGGGTTTCAAGCCGGGATTCCATTTCCGTCTGGTTTCGGAGGAGTGCGTCCTGGTTGGCGCATGAGCAGAGAGCGGACAGGCAAAAAACGGTGAAAAAACCCCTGATAACGGCCATTGAACCCCCCCGTAAAATGATTTCTATGTGTAAAGCTAAATGGGCGGTTTGTCAAGGAGAAAGCAGGCTCGGGAGGGGGGCCGGCCGGGCTTACGGGTTTGCATGCCCCGCCGGATGTGATACTGTTCGGTCGTTTGAACAACGAGTGTGACGGAAAGGTATGAAGAGCATGATACTCCCCGAGCTGCTGGCCCCTGCCGGAAACAGGGAAAAGCTCCACGTTGCCGTACATTACGGCGCTGACGCCGTGTACCTGGGAGGAAAGGAGTTCAGCCTCAGAAACCTGGCGGACAACTTCTCCCCGGAGGAGCTGTCCGACGCTGTGTCCTATGCCCATGATCACGGTGTGAAAGTGTATCTGGCGACCAACATCTTTCCCGGAAACGCCGACCTGGTGGAAATGCGCCGATACCTGGAAAAGGTCGCGGAAATACCCCTTGACGCCTGCATTGTGGCGGATCCGGGCGTGCTCGAGCTTGTGAAGGAGATATCCCCGGAGCGCCCCCTTCACCTGTCCACCCAGGCGAATACCACCAACTGGCTGAGCGCCCGCTTCTGGAAACGGCAGGGGGTGACCCGGGTGAACCTGGCGCGCGAACTCTCTCTGGAAGAGATCCGCGAGGTGAAGGAAAAGGGAGGTCTGGAGGTGGAGGTGTTCGTCCACGGCGCCATGTGCATCTCCTATTCGGGCCGCTGCCTCCTTTCCAGCATCATGACCGGGCGGGATGCCAACCGGGGCGAATGCGCCCAGCCCTGCCGCTGGGGATACGCGCTGGTGGAGGAGCAGCGTCCGGGCGTCTATTTCCCCGTCATGGAAGACGAGAGGGGAACCTTCATCTTCAACGCGCGGGACCTCTGCCTCCTGGAGCATCTCCCGGAGCTGGTGGAGAGCGGAGTCGACTCCCTGAAGATCGAGGGGCGGATGAAGGGGATACACTACGTGGCATCGGTGGTGCGGGTTTACCGGGAGGCGCTGGACCGGTACCGCGACGATCCGGAAGGTTTCCGGGTGCGGAA
>JAAZOO010000480.1 GCA_012797715.1 Geobacteraceae bacterium
CGCCCTGGAGATCAACAATGCTTCCTTTTCCCAGAGCCGCAGGGGAAGCAGACCCCAGTGCGAACGCCTGGCGGAGTTGATCGCCCGGTCCGGGGCGCCTGTTGCCGTGGGAAGCGACGCGCATATCGCCCAAGGGGTGGGAGAGTTCGGCGAAGCGCTCCACGTTCTGGAAAGGGCCGGGGTCCCGGCGGAACAGGTGGTGAATTCTTCCTTTGACCGGCTGCTGGAATTTCTTGGCCTGGAGGACATACCGGACCCGGAGGGACTTACGGTTCCCTCTCCAGCACTTCCCGTACCTTCCGCAGAAACTCGTCCGGAGTGATGGGCTTGGCGATGAAGTCGCAGCGCGGGTCGATGCCGGCCGCCCCTCCCAGGATATCGCCCGTATACCCGCTGGTGAAAAGCGCCCGGATGTCCGGGCGGGCCTTCCGGATCTCCTCATAGGCTTCCCTGCCGTTCATCCTCGGCATGATGACGTCGAAAATCAGCAGGTTGATTCTCTCCCTGTTCTCCTGAAAGACGGCACAGGCATCACAGCCGTTGGCCGCTTCAAGAACCGTGTAGCCGCACTCTTCCAGAAGATCCCGGTGCAGTGTGCGCACATCGTCGTCATCTTCGGCGATGAGGATGGTTTCCGAACCGGTTGTCAAGTCGGACGGGGGGACGCTTTCCCGCGCCGTTGCCACCCCCTCCGCCAGGGGAAGGTACAGGGTGAAATCGCTCCCCTCTCCCGGCGTGCTGGAGACCTCGATATAGCCGTTATGCTGCTTGATGATCCCGTAGACGATTGCAAGCCCGAGACCGGTACCCTTTCCCGGCTCCTTGGTGGTAAAGAAGGGTTCGAAGATCTTTTCCCGGACCGAAGCATCCATGCCGACGCCGGTGTCGCGAATGGAAATCCGCGCGAAGAGCCCCGGCCGGCCATACCCGTGTGACCGGACATAGTCCCGGCTCAGCTCTGCGACTCCGGTGCAGACGGTCACGACGCCTCCTTTCGGCATGGCATCCCGGGCGTTGGTGACGAGGTTTACCAGAACCTGTTCCAGCTGGCCTTCATCAGCCAGCACCACGAGCCTCTCCCTGCCGAGATCGGTCCGGAATTCGATATCTTCCCGGATGAGGCGGGACAGGAGCGTTCCAATCTTCTCGATGGTTTCGTTTACGTTCACATGGTGGGTATAGAGGACGTGCTTCCGGCTGAAGGTGAGGAGGCTGCGGGTCACGACGGAGGCCCGTTCGGCGGAGGTGAGGATCTGGTTGGCAAAATGGCGGAGCTGGCTGTTCTCTTCGGTCTTCATGAAAAGGAGGTGGCCGAAGCCGATGATGGCCGTCATGATATTGTTGAATTCGTGGGCCACGCCTCCCGCCAGCTGCCCGATTGCCTCCAGTTTCTGTGAATGGTTGAGCTGGTTCTCCAGGTGCCGCTTCTCCTCTTCCGCCCGTCGGCGATCCGTCACGTCGGTGGTGGTGCCGGTCATGCGGAGAGGCCTCCCCGTTTCGTCCCACTCGACCACCTTGCCGCGATCCAGGACCCACTTCCACTCCCCGGATCGGGACAGCACCCGGTATTCTACGGCATAGTGGGTCGTCAGGCCCTGCAGATGCCGCGTCAGCTGGTTTTTCACGGAGATGGCGTCGTCGGGGTGGACAAAGTCTTTTCCGTCCCGGAACGCCTGTGTCATCCCGTGGGGAGTATAGCCGAGAATCTCGGCCCATCGCGGGTTGATCTTGACCTGGCCCCCCACAAGTCTCCAGTCCCAGAAACCGTCGTTGCTCCCCTCGAGAACCAGTTTCAGAAGCTTTTCGCTCTCCCGCAGTTCCCGCTCTGCGGACTGGGCCTCGGCCAGCGCCTGCTTCAGCTGGACCGTCCTCCTGTCGATTTCACGATCCATCTGGGTTACGAGCCGGTTGCCGGCGATGAGCTGCCCAAGGCAGTTGCACCAGACAAGGAGGAGGCGTTCATGCCACTCGTTGAAAAAACCGGGGCGGGAATGGGACACATTGAGCACGCCCAGGACTTCGCCTCCGATCTGAAAGATGGGCACACTGATCAGGGAGCCGATGGGCGGGCCGCTCGCGATTTTGAAACGGGGGTCGCTGGAACAGTCGCGGCAGTGCTGGAGGGTTCCGGTCTGCACGGCCAATCCCATGATCCCCTCGCCGACGGATGCGTCAAGGTTGTCGGAGGGGCTGAACCGGAAGATGTCGTCCTCTTCGGCCACCATCACATCCCAATCAAGCCCCACGCAATTCACCAGCCGCTCCCCCTGCAGGAGAAAGATGGAGCAGCGCTCCATGTCCACATTCTCAATCAGCCCCTTGAGCGCCCGGCGGAGCATTGTTTCGATATCGGGGTGGCGGATGTTGATGGAACTCAGGGTGCTCAGCGCGGAAAAGGAATCGAGGAGGTTGATGATGCGCTCGTTGAGGTACGAAAAGGCGGCGCCGGAAAGACGTGTATCCATGTTACTCTCCCGTTGCCATGAACGAAGCCATGGAGAGCAGATCCTCCAGTTGGCCGTCAAGGATGCGGTGCGTCCTTTCGAGCACCTCCCCGTCGATGCCGAGAAGATCGACGGTGTCGGTCTCCATGCGGAAAACGCCTTCTTCGAAAAGGCGCTGGGATTGCCGTTCGCAGTACCCCACGAGGAGGGCCACGGACCAGAACTCTCCCCGGTACTCCGCATCCCGGTGATTCTCCATGACAAGGACGATATCCCTGGGGAGGTGCCATTTTCGCGCAAGCCAGCCGCCTGCCTGATTCTGGTCAATGCCCAGTTCTTTCCGGATCCTTTCCGTTGTGGAGGATTCTCCGCAGCCGGCAGGGGGTGAAAAGGCCCGGCAAAGCTCCAGGGGATAGAGATGGGCGAGCACGGCCAGTCCCAGGTTATGGAGAAGGCCGTTCATGTGGATGGTGTCCAGGCCCCAGCGCAGGAGGGGGGGGAGCGAGGGGAACAGGCTCTGGGCTATCTGGGCGGTCACTATTGCGGTGAACCAGTACCGCTCGGGACGGAACCCGCGGCACCTTGCCACATCGAACACCTCGCTGAGGCTCATTCCCAGGACAAGGCTCTTCACCAGCTTGATGCCGAGGACCTTGTAGATGGCGTCGTAGACAGTGCGCACCCCGCCCGGCCAGCCGAAGTACGCGGAATTGGCCATGCCCAAAAGCCGCGCCGCCAACTCGGGAGACTGCTCGATAATTTCCGCCAGTTCCCTAACGTCGGCTTCCGGAGACAGGCACAGAATCCTCCTGGCCGTCATGGGGAGCGGCGGGATTTCCTTCAAGAGCAGGATCTTCTGCCGAATATCCGCGACGTGCTGTGACGACTGCATCCCTTCTTCCTTTCCGCCGGGATTCCTCTGCGGACCCCGTGCGACCCTCCCCGCGCCGTGCCGGTGGGGAGGATTCGGGAGCGACCACTACATATCGTATCGTACGGAATGAAGGAAACTTTACTTTTTTTTCCGGGAGAGGCGGAGGCTTTCCGGCAACCGGGGAGTTCACGCCTCCTTTTCAAACGACCCTTTCTCCTGGCATTGGGGGCATTTCTGGGGTTTGCACCGTCCCTCCTTGGTGAACCCGCACTTCTTGCATTTCCATAGGGCCATATCCGTTCTCCTTTCCTTTGTCCCGACAGCGTAATCGGCGGTCGCAAGTGGCCGCCAAAAGCGGGCAACCACATGGGGTTGCCCCTACATCTCGATGACATATCGGTTGCAAAATAGAATCAACATATCCGAGGCAGTTGCTCGCCGGACAGCATCTCCACAGCCCGCACTCCCCCTACCACGGTTTCCATCCTGACTTTGCCGCCGCCCGATGAGGTCACCCGGCCGATGACCGCTGCGTCCGTGCCCAGGGGATGCCGGCGCATCGTCTCCAGTACACTGTCCGCCGACTCCGGTGCAACGAACACCAGCACCTTTCCTTCGTTCGCCACATAGAGGGGGTCCAGGCCCAAGACGGCGCAGACGCCGCGCACCGCCCCCTTGAGGGGGAGGGCCGCCTCGTCCAGGGTGATGGTCACGTCCGACTGGATCGCTATCTCCTTGAGGGTGGTGGCCACGCCGCCCCGGGTGGGATCCCGGAGCACGCGAACCGCTTCCCCTTCGGACAGTATCTCGTTCACCAGCCCGTTGAGGGGCGCGCAGTCGCTCCGTATGTCCGTCTCCAGCTCCAGTCCCTCCCGGGCGGCCATGACCGCGATACCGTGGTCGCCGATGGTGCCGTTGATGATGATTGTATCGCCTACCCGGGCTTTTGCGCCGCTGATGTCCAATCCATGACGGAAGACCCCGATGCCGGAAGTGTTGATGAAGATGCGGTCCGCCTTGCCGCGGGGAACCACTTTGGTGTCGCCGGCGACAATGGAGACTCCGGCCCGGTCCGCGGCCTCCCGCATGGAGCGCAGTATCCGGGCGAGCTCGACCCGGCTGAAGCCTTCCTCCAGGATGAGGCCGACGCTGACGGCGAAGGGGAGCGCACCCACCATGGCAAGGTCGTTGACCGTGCCGTTGATGGCCAGGTCGCCGATATTCCCGCCGGGGAAGAAAATGGGATCCACCACGTACGAGTCGGTGGTGAAGGCCAGCCGCCGGCCGTCGTGCACCAGCACCGCCGCATCGTTCTGCCCGGAGGGGGGAATTCCGGAGAGGGTAGGGATGATCAGCTCTTCCAGCAACTGGTGGGAAAGCCTTCCCCCGCTGCCGTGGCCGAGAAGTATCAGATCCTTGTCCAATGGGTTCTCCTTACCAATTCAGTCTATTGCCCGTACTTGTATGCCGCGGCGCAGCTCCCCTCCGAGGAAACCATGCAGGCTCCCACCGGCTGCTCCGGGGTGCATGCGGAAGCGAAAAGGGGGCAGTCGGCGGGTGCTATCTTCCCCGTGAGGACCTCGCCGCATCGGCACCCAGCCGGTTCGCGGGGCTCTTCCACCCGGACCGGAACGGCCTTTTCCGCATCAAACTCCCTGAATTCTTCCGCTATTTCCAGCCCGCTTCGGGGGAGGACGCCGAGGCCCCGCCAGGCCGTGTCGGCCGGGATGAACACGCGGGAAAGAAGCTCCTGGGCCTTGCTGTTCCCGGTGCGGGTGACAAACCTGCCGTACTCATTTTCCACCGTGCTCTGTCCTTCCGTCACCTGCCGCGCCAGCATCGCCACTCCCTGCAGAATGTCCGCCGGCTCGAAACCGGTGACCACGCACGGCACGCGGCGCTCTTCGGCCAGGAAGCGGTAGGCGTCGCATCCGATAACGGCGCTCACGTGGGCGGGGCAGAGAAATCCGTGGATTCCCAGGTCCGGGTCTGATGAGAGGATGCGCATGGGGACCGGAATGGTCTTGTGGGCGGAGAGAACGGAGAAATTGCCCACGCCGCGGGAGCGCGCCGTGATGATCGTGGCAGCAACGGCGGGCGCCGTGGTTTCGAACCCGACTCCCAGAAATATCACCCGTTTGCTCGGGTTCTTTTCGGCAAGGGCCAGTGCGTCCAGGGGAGAATAGACAATCCTGATTTCGGCCCCCTTGGCCCGCTCCTCCAGCAGGCTGGACGAGGATCCGGGGACCCGCACCATGTCCCCGAATGTCGCCACCACGGTTTCCGGCAGGCGGGAACAGGCCACGGCACGGTCGACGTACCCCACCGGCGTGACGCACACCGGGCAGCCCGGTCCGGAGATGAGGCGCACCTGGGGAGGGAGCAGGCTCCGGATGCCGTACTGGTAGATGGCCATGGTGTGGGTGCCGCACACCTCCATAAAGGTCATGGGCTCCGTTCTTCCCTGGGTCAGGCGACGGATCCCGTCCGCCAGTCCCCGCACCAGGTCCCGGTTGCGGAATTCCTCGAAAAGGGACCTTTTCATTGGGTCGTCCGTGACAGGTCCAGGCACTCCCGCATGATGGACAGGGTTTCCAGGGCCTCCTCCTCGTCAAGGCGGCTGATGGCGAATCCTGCGTGGATCAGGACGTAGTCCCCCAC
>JAAZOO010000481.1 GCA_012797715.1 Geobacteraceae bacterium
CTGCGATGGAAATGGAGAGCGCATCCCCTTCCTTGAGGTACTGGGTGCATTTACAGGATATGACGCAGGCGAATTCATGCGTATTCTCTCCGTCGAGGGTTGTGCTGTAATAGACTTCGTCCGTATACGCGGGAGCATACCCTCCGGACAGCTCCCAGTAGTACGCCGCGTCCATGTCGCGCCAGCAACCAGCACTCTTGCCGGCGCCCTCAGTTTTTCCCGGCACGATGCCTGCGGCCAGGTAGATCAGGTCTAGTGCGGAGGTGTATCGAGCGAGAAATGATTCCTGCGATTTGTACAGGTCATCGCGCGCCGAAGATGCCAGTGCATTCAGGTCGCTCAACACCTCGTTTTTCAAGCTGTCCCACATGGCAAGGGCCGTGGGAAAGGGATAGACGGTTTCCAGGGTGCGGACGAGCAGCGCGAAGCACCGTTCCATCCAGGCGATGTCTGACGATGCGCCCAGATATTGCGCGGCGCCCGAGACCGGCGCGACGGGTTCGGTGGAGATGCCGCTCCAGTTGCGGTGCGAGGTCGAGGTGGAATATCTGACGATGAAGTTGTACGCGCTCTCGTAGGTGGTGAAATAGGCTGCCTGGGGGAGCCAGCCCGCCGACGTTTCCTGCTCATAGGTTACCTTGTAGCGTACCAGGCCCTGCGCACCTCCCGGCGGGGTCGTATTCGCCGCGATAAAGTTTCGCCGCCACTGGTACAGCGCGTTCAACCGGCTCCCATAGGCCGGGTCCAATGCCATAACATCACCTCCCTCGTTCAGTCCCAGGCAGTACGTGGAAAAGGTGACCGGAACCTCCTCCACGTCGCAATTCCGGGCCTTCCTGTTTTTCCGGTACGTCGCGGTAATAGTTTTTGCGGAGGCGTTCGCCCCCAGCTTGCTCGCCGCAATGATGACGGGCGGCTCGGTTTCTCCCGCGCCGTCATCGCGGGACTGATACCGGATCTCCGTGATACGCACCGCGCCGGTCTGTTTTTCCAGGCTGGACGATATCCGGCCCGCGGCCGCCGGGATGGTGAAACCGATCGGGCACGATGCCGCACTGTACGGGACCCCGGTCCGGGCATCCGGATGATTTCCCGACACCGTGCCCTTCACGCTCCACAGGCTGTCTCCCCGGTAGTCCAGGGTTATGATCTCGGTGGGGGCGTCCGCCCGCACATCCAGCGTATCCGCCAAATCCTTCAGCTCATACCAGCCGCCGGTGACAACGGGCGGATTGGCCCTGGCCGCCGTGCGCAGGGGGAGGTCCAGAGCGGCCATGCCGCCGGGCGCCAGGTTCTTCGAGACCACGCCCTGCACGGTAATCAGTCCGGATCGGAGACGGAGGGCCGAGAGGAAATCGTACAGGGTGACAACACCCGGATAGATTTCGGTTACGGAACCGTCTGAAACGGTCACGGTGCGGCTGCCGGTTATGACGGAGACCTTCGCGCCCGCGGCCAGCTTCACCGCCGGAGCGGGCGTCAGGCGGTACTCCCAGCCTCCGGAGGTATACTCCCGGTACGATCGGTACACCGTGGAGTCTCCCTGGATGCGGATGCGCGGGCAATCCTCGGGCAGGGTCCCGGACGGTGAAAGGGTCCGGGTGATGCCGACCCAGTCCCATTCATCGCCGGTGAAGGTATCCTCGCCGGCTTCGATGGCAGAGAGGAGGGAAAACCGGGAGGGAGCAGCAGACAGCTCTTCGCGCACGAACAGATGGATGGAGTTCCCCGCGGCGCCCGCAGCCTTCGCCACCAGCTGCACGCCGTAGAAATCGAGACAGGCGGAGCGGGAGGAGGTCCCCAGGCTCACCAGTTCCACTTCGACGGACTGTGCGGGCACGTCGGCGGCTGATATGTCCACCATCCTGCCGCTGCCCACGCCGGAGAACACCGGCGAGGAGACGCGGCCGGACCCCAGATCGGAGGCTATCCTGATTTCAAATGCCGCATCCTCATGGCCGGTGTAGGAGCCGGCAAGACGCACGGAGCCTGTTCCCGTGCGTGCCGCCGGTCCGGTGAATACCGCGGCCGCGGGCGTGACGGCTGAGGCAGTCAGAATGGCGGAGGCGACTGCATTCCGGTTGTTTGCGAGGATGCGTTGCATGGACATTACTGTCTGAGCCTCGTAACCTTTTCCAGCACCGGCAGAACTTCCCTCCGGACCGTGGCCTCATCCAGGCGCTGGGGATAGATGTTGACGACCTGAGTTATCCCGGAGGCGGCGCCCTGAAGCGGGGCCGCGTCGGAGAACGCTCCGCCCGCGGCGAAATTCACCCTGGGCGTGGGAACATAGATGTAATCCTTCCACGCGCCCGCCCTGGCCTTCAGCCGCTCCCATATCTGGCGGCCCGCCGCGCTCAGGGGGTCGTTGATACCGGCCATGAATCCCCGGCCGATATTTCTCTCCCAGAAATGGACCGCCTCGTTCCGTACCGCCCACTCCCCGGACCTCACCCGCACCAGCAGGTTATCCACCGGCGAATCCGGGCCGGGAAAACGGCCTCCGCCCGCGAAGCCGGGTATCGCGCCGGCCGCAGTCGTGGAGGATTCCGCCGCGGCTTTCCGGGCAGCCTCGGCCTCTTCCCTGATGTTGGCCATCTTCCGCTTGTGTATCTCCTCCAGGAGCCGCAATGCCTCCTGGTATTCCTGGATAATGGCCGCGTTTCCCGCCTTCTGGGCATCCGCCAGCCGGGCGAGCAGCTCGTCCTTCTTCGCTTCGTAGCCGCGCTCCTCGATAGCCTCCTTGTTGCCCAGCATCTCGTCCAGCTCGTCGCGCAGGCTGTCCACCGTGTCCTCTGCCTGTTCCTGCGCTTCTTTCAGGGATGCTGTCAGGCGGTCCACCTCGCCTCGTATCCCTTGCAGGTCGGAATCGTTCAGGAGGTCCATCTCCGCGACCAGGCTCTCCGCATGCCGGATCTGCCCTTCGGCGGCCAGGTTCATCTTTTTCAGCTGCTCCGTCAGTTCGGCCACGGCCAGGCGCTGGGAGTAGTAGCGGTACGTGAGCTGCTCCGCTCTCTCGGCGTGCTCGCCCAGAGCCCGTCCGATCTGGAACCAGTCCCGGCTTGCCTCGTCCGCCGCGCGGACGGCCTGCGCTACCTCTTCCAGCTTGGCCCGGAGCCCATCCACGGTATCAAGGGCCGCCTGCTTGACCGAGACGCCGAAGGCCGCGGCGGCCTTGGACCCTAATGAGACCACCTTGCCGGTTATCGCGTCCCACTGCGCGGCAAACCATTCGGCAAACGATCGGAAGGAGGCCTGTTCCGCCTGCGCGGCCTTTTCCGCTTCAGCCGCTTCCATCGCGTATCTGCCGATGATCTCGGCGTTGATCCGGTCATCCAGTTCGCGCTTTTTCTCGGCGTAGGCCCGATCGGCCTCGTATTTCTCCGCCAGGGCCCGCTTGTATTCCACCGTTCCGGGCGCCTCCGCCTCCAGCTCCCGGCGCTTCAGTTCCGCGACCTGGGAGAGATAGCTCTTCTCCGCCTCCAGCTTGCCGAGGGCTGCCTGCTGGCAGGTGATGAGCCCGTCCCGCTCGCTGTCCTTCAGCCAGTCCAGGCGCTTTTGCAGCTCGAGCTGGTAGTCGAGGGAGGATTTGTCCAGCTCGTCGCGGCGAGCCTGCGCTGCTGCCCGCGCCTGGGCCGACTGCTTTTCGACAAAAGCGGAATGGGCCTGTTCCATTCCGGCCAGAGACTTTTTGTACTCCTCCGAATCCTGATCGTAGAGACTTGCTATATGTTCGAAACGCTTCTTTCTCGCATCGTACAGCTTCCCGGCGGCCTCGGTTTCCATGTCCAGGATCTGTTTTTGCCCTTGCTCCTCGGTGATGACCTGCCGGTTAATCTGGTCCCGGATCAGCGCTGCGCGCTCCTCATTTCCTTTACGGGCCACCTCCAAAGCAGATTCCAGCTTGTCCAGCTCGATGAGCCGTGCATCCCCCTTGTGCTGCTCCTCCAGTTTCCGCAGGGCCGCGAACTTTGCTATTTCCAGGTTCTGCCGTGCGGCGGAGTTGGCGCCGGCCGCTTTCAACTGCCCATCGTAATACTGCTCGATAGTCTGCTTTCTTTCCTGGTAGGCCTTTTCGTACTGCTGCGTCAGCAGAATCTCTGTATCGCCTACGGCCCTGGCGTACCCTTCGGCGGATTTGGCCATGTCCAGGGCGGACTTTTTCGCGGAATCCATCCGGCGCTGGTCATTTCTCTCCTTCTCGTCGGCCAGCTCTTTATCGGTCTTCTTCGATATCTCCCCATGGTTGCCGTACTTCTTGTCGATGTCGTCAAAGGTCTCAATGGCAGCGGCTTCAATCTGGTCCAGTTTTTTCCTTGTCGCGTCCAGTCCGTCGATGGGCGCTCTCGCCAGCGCGATCATTGAATCTACGGCTGCTCCGATGACCGGCCCGATTTTTACCCACCCCGCCAGCAGCCAATTGATACCCTCGGCAACCGGCTTCATCCCCTTCAGGAGGTCGGTGAACGCCGGCATCAGGGATTCGCCTACGGCGGCCTTTGACTGGAGGAGTTCGTTGTTGAAACGGTTGATGGCGGCCTGGCCCTTACCGGCCGCATCGACCGCAGCAGTGCCGTAGGTGTCGTGCAGAGCGGACGCCAGCTTGGGCAGCATGTCGTCCGCGGTCACCTGCCCCTGTTCCAGCATCTTGTCCAGCTCGGCGGTGGATACCCCCATGGCCCTGGCCGCGATCTGGAACGCGCCCGGCAGCCGCTCGCCCAGTTGCTGGCGCAGCTCCTCGCTGGACACCTTGCCCTTGCTGATCATCTGCTGAACGGCAGTCAGCGAACCGGCGGTTTCGTCCGCCGACAGGCCCAGGGCGGTTGACGCCTCGGAAATCGCGACAAATATGCGGCGGGTTTCTTCCCCCTCCAGGGCCGTTCCCTTGGAGGCGGCGGCCAGCTTGCCGTATTCACCGGCAGCCGAAGCGATGTCAAGCCCCAGGCGGTCCGCTTCCTCGCGCACGAACGCCATTTCCCGCGCCGCGTCCTTGCCGGACACGGAACGGAACGAGGTCTCCAGCTTCTGCACCTTGAGCGCCGCATCGATACAGTCCTTGGCCAGCGCGCCGATCCCCACCGTGGCGAGCGCCCCCGACAACGCTCCTGCCGCTCCTTTAAGGGAGAGAAAACCGCCGGTATTCCCCTTCAGTTCCTTGTCCAGCCCGGCCAGCTGCTCTTTCAGCGCCTGCTGCGCCCGCTTGATTTCGTCGGCAGACGCCACTCCGGAGGTCTTGATCCGCTCGAAGGCGAGAATCATCTGCGCTTTTTCCTTCTCGATATCGAAGGCCGAGCGCAGTTTCAGCGTCTTAAAGGAGTTGTCGAGGATACCGGAGACGGTATTCCCGGTGCGGGCCAGCTCTTTCAGCTCCTGGTCGATTTTTTCGAAAGTCTTGGAAAACGCATCCTTTGCCGCGATGATGATTTCCATGACTGTAGGTTGCGCCATGTGGTGCCCCGCCCCTGTTCAACCCATCCACTTTTCGAAACTTTTCGCGTCCGCGTGACACCCCATGCGGACCGCAACCGCCAGCCTCTTCATCGCCTCTTCATCGTGCCGGTAAACGGCCTGTACAGCCTCTATGAAGTGGCCGTATCCATACTCCCGGACGCCCTGTCCGTGGCCGCGCTCA